>NZ_JAQTYM010000033.1 GCF_028688295.1 Sulfuricurvum sp. | reverse complement strand
TACACTATTAAAAAAGTCCGAATAGATGTTTATTAAAAATTCCATATCAGTAAAGCTACTCAAAAAAATATTTTTGATCTATTTCGTCATCACCTTGATCATGACGATTACTCAGATTATGATTGAATATTACGATACCAAAAACAATGTCCAAAAAGATCTAGTCTCCCTTGAAAATACCTATATAAATTCACTCCAAAATGCTATTTGGGATATGGATGTGGATCAGATAGAGAGTTTGAGCGATTCCATTTCCAAACTTTCATTTGTAAAAGAGGTCATCCTTTTGGACCCTTCTGGAAATATTATCACTCATCATCAAGCACATAACATAACCAACCGCTTTTCTCATGAATTTAACATATATAAAGTACATAATATGCAAAAAATAGTGATAGCAAAAGCAATCATCTCCTCCGATCAAAACAGTGTTATCGACATAGTCAAAACAGGGGTAATTCTGATAATCCTCAATGCCATGATCAAAAGTGTGATATTGTTATTTTTATTTATTTGGGCATTTCAAAAAAATCTCGTTGAGCCTCTCACCGATCTTACCAATCAAATCGGCGACATTGAATTTGAGAATCTCGATCAGCATAAAATCAGTGTAAATGTTCCTAAAAGCAGCGAGCTTGATCTCCTTCAAAAAAAGTTTAATTTGATGATTGAAAAACTTAATCAACAAAAAAATGTCATTTTGAATGCCGAACACGACTATGCCGCTCAACTGGAGCAAGAGGTGAAAGAACGGACATTAGAACTCGAACAACTCAACATAGGGTTAAACCATATCGCTACAACCGATTACCTCACCAATATCCGAAACCGACGAAGCTTTTTTGACGTCGGAGATCAATATTTCGTTATGGCAAAACGAAACCAAAAAGAGCTCTGTGTTTTGTCATTCGATCTTGATAATTTTAAGGCGATCAACGATACATACGGGCATCAGGTTGGAGATCAGGCACTCAAACAGTTTGCCGACAATTGTAAAAAACACTTAAGAGAGAGTGATATTTTCGGACGAATGGGAGGGGAAGAGTTTACTGCATTGTTGTTTGAAACATCGTTGAAAGAGAGTATCCATTTAGCGGAGCGTATTGTCAAAAGCACCTCCGAAATAGTGATACATTTAGACAATGAAGCCATTAATTTTACGGTAAGTGTCGGTGTTGCTTCTATGCTTCCAAGCGATCAGAAAATGGATGATCTTCTCTTACGTGCCGACCGTGCCCTCTATCAAGCCAAAGCAAATGGACGAAACCAAGTCATTAGTTCAGAATATTAAGCCAAAAAATAGTATTTTTTGTTTTTTTATACTAAAATACACCATCTTCTCATGTGGAATATGAATGGCGACCATCTACGATCTCAAACCTGCATTCCAAAATCTTCTTCGTCCTACAGTCCAAAATTTGGCACACGCGGGGGTAACTCCGAATCAAATCACCTATGCGGCACTCGCGCTCTCTTTTATCGCTGGGGGTGCTGTTGCCCTCACCCACGGTGCACTCTGGACACTTCTCTCCATCCCTGCGGTGATGTTTGTGAGAATGGCGCTCAACGCGATTGATGGGATGCTCGCCAAAGAGCACGATATGAAAAGCGACGGGGGGGCGATGCTGAATGAGATGAGCGATGTCCTCTCGGATGCGGCACTTTATCTCCCTTTTGCCCTGATTGGCGGTGTTTCGGCACTTTGGGTTGTACTGTTCGTCATTATGGCTATCCTCACTGAGATGGCGGGGGTACTGGGAGCGCTCATCGGCGGAGTGAGACGCTATGATGGACCGATGGGGAAAAGCGACCGTGCTTTTGTGATCGGTGCCCTCTCGCTGGCTCTTGGGCTGGGAGTTTTGCCTGATGGGTGGTTTGATGCCATAATGATCGTCGCCACATTTATGGGGGGATGGACGGTGCTTCGACGCTCTGTGCGGGGGTTAAAATCATGATAGAGACTATCACCACACTTTTTTCAGGTAAGAGCGGGATTGTTTTGCTGATTATTTTGGGGATATTGGCGTTTGCTACCCTCATCGTATCTGTGATCTTTCGCGCCAAAACATCCCAAGAGTTGAAAGACCGTATCTATTCGTGGTGGATCATTATCGGCGCGTTTATACTCGGGGCGATGCTCAACACCACTGTGGCGATGTTCTTTTTCGCCCTCATCAGCTATCTCGCCCTCAAAGAGTATTTCACCCTTATCCCCACCCGTCGCACCGATCGTCGGATCATCTTTTACGCCTACCTCTCCATCGTGTTTCAGTACTGGTTCGCGGGGGCGCAGTGGTATGGGATGTTTATCATTTGGATACCCGTCTACCTCTTTTTACTCCTCCCGTTTCGTCAGGTACTCATCGGAGAGACGCAGGGATTTTTAGAGAACACGAGTCGCGTGCAGTGGGGACTGATGATGTTCGTCTTCGGTCTCAGCCACCTCGCCTACATGATGACGCTTCCTGCCGTGGCGGGGCATGATGTCGGAGGCAAAGAGTTGGTGCTCTATCTCGTCGTCCTCACCGAACTCAATGATGTATTACAATATCTCTGGGGCAAGGCTCTGGGTCGCCATAAAATCGTCCCGAAAGTAAGTCCCAACAAAACCGTCGAGGGGTTCGTAGGGGCGTTTGTAACCCTCAGCGCTCTCGCGGTAGCATTTTCGTTTCTCACCCCATTTACGACGCTTCAAGCACTCGCGGCGGGGATGCTCATCAGCGGCGCTGGGTTCGTGGGAGATGTCGTCATTTCGATGGTCAAACGGGACATCGGAGTCAAAGATTCGGGGCATCTATTGCCGGGGCATGGGGGAATACTTGATCGTGTCGATAGTCTCACCTATACCGCACCGCTTTTTTTCCATTTCACCTACTATCTCTACTATTAGGATACACGATGCTAAAATGGCTCTTTTTCGCCCTCATCGTCCGTCCTACGATACTGCTGATCTTCGGGGTTCATGTGCGGGGACGCGAACACCTAAGTCACGACAAACCCTGCATCATCGTCGCCAACCACAACAGCCATCTCGATACCCTTGTCCTCATGAGCCTCTTTCCCCTGCGCAAAATCCACCGTATCCGCCCCGTCGCGGCGGCGGACTATTTTATGAAAAACCGCCTCATAGCGTGGTTCTCGACCCAGTTTATCGGGATTATCCCCCTGAGCCGAAAGGTAGAGAGATCACACACCCATCCCCTCGAATCGGTGCGCCAAGCTCTCGAAGCGGGAGATAGCATCATCCTTTTTCCAGAGGGGAGTCGCGGGGAAGCAGAGCAGATGAGTAAATTCAAATCCGGCGTTGCCCATTTGGCAAAAATGGCTCCCCATATCAGCGTTGTCCCCATCTATCTCGGCGGTGCGGGAAAAGTCCTCCCCAAAGGGGAAGCGTTGCTCGTCCCCTTTATCATCGATGTTCATATCAATGAGCCGATGATGATCGGCGAGGAAGATACCCAAGCGTTTACGGAGCGGTTGGAAGAGGTTATTAAAAAGGCGGGGGAGAGGGATGTGTAAAAAAAGTCATAAAAACTATTTGAAGGGATTGATAATTGTGAGCGACAGATTCTCAAAATCTTTTTGATTGCGGGTTATTAATACCAAATCATGGATGGCACATTGCGCCGCAATAAGTGAATCCATAATCGGAAGCACTCTGCCAAGTGCTTGAGATCGGCTAACGATCTCTCCCCATCGCATCATTACACCCAAATCGACATCAATAATTCGATCATTGAAGCGATTGAGTAGATCGATTTCGAGCCAATTACTAAGTTTCTCTTTTTTACTTCCATCGGATAATTTTTCTATCCCCGCTTTTATTTCACCTAAGGTAATAACGGATAAAAAGAGACTCTTTTCCTCTGCCACATTTAGAAACTCTATCACGCCTGCATTGGGTATTTTAGAGATGAGTTCTGAGATGACGTTGGTGTCTAAGAGATAATTCAAAAACGGACTCTGTCGCTGTAAGTTTCGGATGATCGCTCAACACTGATCTGATCCACAAGCGGAGAGGATTGAAAAAACTCTACCAAACTTTTAGCTTTTTGAGTATCTTGTTTGGAGGTGGCAACTTTTATTTTTAGATCGCTTTTGGGAAGCTGATTCAAAAAAAACATGACATTATCAAATATCTTGTCACTAACATCTAATCGGATAGAGTGCATATCTCACCTCCACTACTCATTCTATAATAGAAATTATAACCAGTAAAGGAGAATAAATACACCATAAATTGAAGTTTCACTCCTCATCAAATCAAAAACAAAATATGTTTAAGATAAACTACTTTAGATATTTTAGCGGTTATTAAAAAGGCGGGGGAGAGGGATATATGACATTTTTTATCGTAACTGGCAGAGCATTGAAACAATGGTTCTTTTTTTGGGATATTTATAAAATTCCTTATAAGTGGGCAAAAATACGCGCTTTTATAGCCTTTATGACATGTAGTTTGTTAATGGTTTGGGGATTTCAATTTTATAAACTTGAGTATTTGCCGTATGAAGGGTATAAATATCCATTGTTATCACAAATGAATGTTGATAGTGGTGTCTGGGTATTTTCACATAGTAGAAAGTTAGATTATGTATTAACACTTGATGGCAAAAAAATATTTTTTGAGCATGCTTTGAGTCAGTATAGAAATAATCTTATGAAATCTCAGGGGTTAAATCCATTGAGTCGATTTGATCCTGAGATACGTGTTAAAGTTTGGTGGTTTCCAAGACCTCATACAAAAGCTAATGAAATAAGTCAGCTTGAAATTGATGGAAAATTAATATATTCATACGATGAAAGTTATCAAAGTGATTTAAAAAATAAAGACCATAATGGATTTTATTCGTTTGTAAAAAAGGTATCCATTTTTATTTTCATATTATTTTTGTGGGAATATTTATCGCAATACATTGCTTATCGTCAGGAACACAATGTTCGTCGTCGTTCAGAATAAATTCAGCAAATCACCCGTAATATGTCAATATGTTTAAGTTTTTAGGAATGTAGTTATGAAAACCATTGATATCCATACCCACCTTCTCAGCAGTGATGTTGCGTTTGATCGTTTTTACGACAAATTGGCATTGCGTTTTTTCGCTAAAAAGTTCGGGATGAACCCAAAAGCGCTCGTGAACGATCCCTACGGCGAATACACCCGCGCGTTGGTCGAGTCGGTCAGAGGTTCACAACATGTTGAGAAAATCGTCCTCTTCGGTGTCGATGCACGGGTTGATGAAGAGGGAGAAATTCTTCACAAAGACATCACCGTATGTGCAACCAATGAGGACGTAGCGGCACTGTACCGAGGGAACGAGGATGTCATCATCCCCTTTTTCTCCATCAACCCCAAACGCCCCGATGCGCTCGATCTCATCGACCGCTACGCCGATGCGGGATTTGCCGGAGCGAAGTTTTTGCAAAACTACTGGGGGGTCGATACCCGCGAAGCGCGTTACCGCCCCTATTTCGACAAACTCGCACAGCGTGGTCTGCCTCTGATCGTCCATGTAGGGAGTGAGAGCAGTGTTCACTCTTTTAAATCGTGCGAGAGTATAGAGATGCTCGATCAACCGCTCGAAGCGGGGGTTCAGGTAATCTGCGCCCACATGGCGCTCACCTATGAGCCGCGCCAAATATTCAAAGCCCTATCCAAAAATCCGAAACATTTTAACGACGAGTATTACATCCTCATCGATATGCTCAAGCGTTATCCGAATCTCTACGCCGACATCAGCGCCCTCCTCACCCCCGTGAGAGCAAAAGTATTGCGCCATCTGAGCAGACAGAGCGACATCCATCACAAGCTCCTCTTCGGCACCGATTTCCCCGTACCCTTTAGCACGATGCTCAACAGCTACGATCTCCCCTATCGCAAACGCTTTGCCCTCTCGCGCGAAGCGAACCCGTTTGATCGCTATGCTAAAGCGATTTTAGAGTATTTTCCAACTGAGAGTCCCATCTATACCAATTACACCAAACTATTAGGAGAATAAGATGACAACCGGAAATTTCGCAAGCTTCGATGGTTCAGAACTTTTTTATCGTGAATGGTCGCCGCAAAATTCTAACGGCAAAATCGTGTTGCTCCTCCATCGTGGGCATGAGCACTCAGAGCGACTCGATCCTATCGCCCGTAACGCTATTTTCGAGGGGTACAAAGTGTTCTCGTATGACAATCGGGGACACGGATACACCCGAGCAGAGGCGACCTATGAGTTCATGAATCTGGTGCGCGATTTGGAGGCGTTTGTTCGCTTCGTCTGTGCCAAAGAGGGAAAAAGTGCCGAAGATATTTTCGTCGTCGCCAACTCGGTCGCGGGGGTCGTCGCTTCGACGTGGGTGCACGATTATGCTCCACGTATCGCAGGGATGGCACTGGTCGCTCCGGCGTTTGTCATCAAACTCTATGTCCCTCTCGCCAAACTATCTCTTGATCTGATGATACGGTTTAATCCCCGCATGAACATCAAATCCTACGTCAAAGCGAAGTTTTTGACCCATAATACGATAGAGCAGGAGAAATACAACACCGATCCCCTCATCACCCCGAACATCCCCGCACGACAGCTCGTGACACTCCTCGATACCGCAAAGCGGATTGTGGAGGATGCGAGCCACATCGTCACCCCGACATTGGTACTCTCGGCAACATCGGATTATGTCGTCGACAGCCGTGTGCAAAAGGTATTTTATGACCGCCTCAGTTCCCCGCTAAAATGGTTCGTGGAGTTGGAAGGGTTTTATCACGGTGTCCTCTATGAAGCCGAAGCACACAAAGCGATTGATGCCATCGGAGTGTTTATGGAGAAGTGTTTCAACACCCCTAAAACCGATAAAAGCGAGCATCTCATCGCGTTGACCCAAAACGAAAAAGATAAGATTGCACGAGGGGAGATCACCTCGTGTCAAAAACTCTCTTTCGGTGTTCAGCGCTTTATGCTCAATCGTCTTGGATGGATGAGCGATGGGATGAAGATCGGGTTGAAATACGGGTTCGATTCGGGGGTAACCCTCGATTATGTCTACAAAAATACCCCAAGCGGTGTGGGAATCCTCGGGAAAATGTCCGACAAAAACTATCTGGAGAGTATCGGATGGAGAGGGATTCGTCAGCGTAAAATCAACGCTATCATTACTATCCGCGAAAAAATCGATCAGCTACGAAACGAGGGAAAAGGGGTGAAAATCCTCGACATCGCCGGAGGACCTGCTCGCTATCTCATCGAACTCGCAGAGGAGTACCCTGATATCGAGGTGCTAGTGCGCGATTATCAGGAACAAAACGTCGAACAAGGGCGCGCATTGGCACATGAACGGGATCTCACGAACATCCGCTACGAGCAAGCCGATGCGTTTGATAAAACCAATTACGACCGAAGTGTGTATGAGCCGAATATCGTTGTTGTTTCAGGGGTGTTCGAGCTGTTTGAACAAAATACGCTGATCCAAAATGCCATTGAGGGGATAACCTCGATGATCGCACCGAATGGGTATCTGGTCTATACGGGTCAGCCGTGGCATCCGCAGTTGGAACAGATCGCTCATGTGCTAGGGAACCATCAGCAAACGCAATGGATAATGCGCCGCCGAAGCCAGTATGAACTCGATACCCTCTTTGGCTCGTACGGATTTGACAAAGAGGGGATGCGGATCGATGATTGGGGCATTTTCACCGTCTCATCGGCGCGACGCAGATAACCATGTATCCGTTTGATCCTGCCCTAGACGCCTCTGCCACCCTCAAAGAGCGATTTGTATGGGTACTTTTTATGGGGGCGCTCTTTTTTATCCTCTACGGTGCGGCGAATCAGTACGCTTCGCTCACCTCCCACCCCTCGATTTTTATGGAGTGGGAACGGCACATTCCGTTCGTCCCTTCATTCATCATCCCCTATATGTCTTCGGACGTGATGTTTTGTATCGCATTTTTGCTCCCGCAGAGCCGTTTGGAGCTTCGTATCCTTGCGTTGCGGGTGCTCTTTATCGTTGCTTTATCAGTCCTCATCTTTACCCTTTTTCCGCTCCAATTCGGGTTTGAAAAACCTCACAGCGATCAGTACCAATGGCTCTTCGGACTTCTAAGTGCCGATCTGCCCTACAATCAGCTCCCCTCATTGCACATCAGTTTTGCCATCGTGCTGTGGATGTCAATGCGCGCTCATTTGAAAAACGTTTTTCTAAAATATGCCGTGGCACTGTGGTTATGGCTCATCGCCCTCTCCACACTGCTGGTGTATCAACACCATTTTATCGACCTCCCGACTGGGGCGTTAGTCGGAGGAGCGGCTGTTGCCATGATCCATCAAAACAGCAAAGTATTGAACCGATTTACCACTCCGCGCAGTCTCAAAGTGGGGCTTTATTATTTAGGTACGGCAGTTTTGTTTCTCGTCGCTGCATTCGCGTATCACTCCCTCATCGCACTGTGGCTGTTTCTCTCGATGGCGTCGGTGGCTATCGTCTATGCGTTTGGATTTAATCATCTTATCGCAGGGGAAAGCTCAAAGGCTTCATTATGGCAGTGGATCGTATTCGCCCCCTATTTTATCGGTACGAATTTATCATGGCGATGGTACAAACGGAAATTGCCGTTAATGAGCCATGTCGAAGAGAAGGTTTATGTCGGACGACATCCTGCAAAGGATGAGTATGACTCGATTAGATCGCATGGGATCAACCATGCAATCAATCTGGCATTGGAGCATCAAATCAACCGCTCCGCACTGGAACAGACGAGAATACCGTTTTTGGATTTAACGATCCCCTCTCCCGAAGCGCTTCACCGCGTCGTTATGATGATCGAAGATAAAAAAGAGAACGGTGTGTATGTCCATTGCGCTCTAGGGCTCTCTCGGAGTGTTATGGCAATCAGTGCGTGGATGTTGTACCGTGGATACACGATGGAGCAGATCGAAGAGCGGCTCAATAGTATCCGTCCCGCGTATGTCAAATCGAAATACGTTTATGTGGCACTGGGTCTGTATCAATCGCATTTAGATTCACTTCGCGCGAGTGATTCAGTCTCATATTAGCTCAGATTTATTATCATATCTATATGTTTAAGATTTTAGGATTATTACCATGAAAACCAATTACACCGACGTTCTTCCACCCGAGTGGAAACCGATGTCCGATATTTTTACCGCATTGGGAGATGAGCACCGTCAGCGAATGCTAATGCTTTTCGAACCCGATGAGCGGCTCACCGCTGGTCAAATAGCAGAGGCCTCGACACTGGCGCGTACCACCGTTTCTCACCATCTCAAAATCCTCCGCCAAGCCGAAGTGTTATTGAGCGAGAAAAAAGGGAAAGAGGTGTGGTTTTGGATTAACAAGCCGTTGCTAGAAAAGACGTTCGGAAATGTACTCAACTATTTACAAGGAAAAACAAATGATTAAAGCGATTTTATATGTGATCGTCCGTCTTTTATTTCGGGTAAAAGTGGTCGGTGAGTTTCAACGCGCGGAGAACCACACCGTGATCATCGCCAATCATCAGTCATTTTTAGATGGTCTGATTTTAGGGCTAGTGCTTCCGATTAACCCGGTTTTTGTTGTCAATACCGAAATTGCTAAACGCCCCCTTATTCGGATGTTTCTCTCTCTCAGCGAATATCTCGTTGTCGATCCCGCCAATCCGATGGCGATCAAACAGATTATCCGTCTCGTCGAGAGCGGTCGTCCTGTCGTTATCTTCCCTGAGGGGCGGATCACGACTACGGGGAGTTTGATGAAGATTTATGAGGGTTCGGCATTTGTGACGGTCAAAACCGAAGCAACAATCCATCCCGTGATTATCGAGGGAGCAACGTTTAGCACCCTATCGCGTATGGGGAACGATCATCCCAAAAGCTGGTTTCCTCAAATCACCCTCACCTACTGTACTCCGACACGACTGAGTATCTCTGAGGGGGGGAGTGCTCATCAGAGACGAACCAAAGCAGGTGAAGCGATGCGCACACTGTTGCAAAAATCTCTTTTCGAATCACGCCGACCGAATGATCTCTACGGGGCATTTCTCGATGCCGTGGAGGTGTATGGTGCCTCACGAGAGATTATCGAAGACACGAAACAAATAGAATACACCTATCGTCAACTTCTCACCATGACGCTCGGTCTCGGACGGCTTTTAATCCCACATACTCAAAGCGGGGAAGCGGTGGGGGTGTTGATGCCGACGGCGGTTCCTACACTAGCACTGATTTTAGGGCTTAGTGCGTTTGGGCGAACCCCTGCAATGCTCAACTTTACCGCCGGAAGCGACGGGTTGCAAAGTGCGTGTGAGGGGGCAATGATCCAAACGATTATTACCTCAAAAGCGTTTGTGGAACAAGCCAAACTTGACGCGAAACTGGGTGCGTTGAAAAACGTCCGACTCCTCTACCTCGAAGATCTCAAAGCCGAGATGGGGTTAATGGATAAGCTCTGGTTGATGGGGTATGCACGCTTTTTCCCTAACGCTGTTCGGGTCAAATCCGATCCCACATCACCGTGCGTCATCCTCTTTACCTCAGGATCTGAGGGGAAACCCAAAGGAGTTGTATTATCACACGAGGCAATTTTGGCGAACATCGCCCAAATCCGTGCCATCGTCGATTTCTCGACCGAGGATAAGGTGCTTAACGCTTTACCTATTTTCCACTCATTCGGATTGACGGCAGGGACACTGTTGCCGATTCTGGGCGGGATACGACTCTTTTTGTACCCATCTCCTCTGCATTATCGGGTTATCCCTGAGATCGCGTATGACCGTTCGTGCACGATCCTCTTTGGAACCAGTACCTTTTTGAACCATTATGCCGCACACGCACATCCGTACGATTTTTACCGTCTCCGATACGTGGTCGCAGGGGCAGAAAAACTTTCCGCCAGTGTCAAAGAGCTGTGGTTTGAGAAATTCGGAATACGAATTTTCGAGGGGTACGGGGCGACCGAAACGGCTCCCGTCATCGCTGTCAATACTCCGATGGCCTACCGAAGCGGAAGTGTAGGGCAGATTTTACCGGGGATAGAGACAAAACTCATCCCTGTACCAGGGATTGATGCGGGGGGTATTTTACATGTCAAGGGTGCCAATGTGATGAGCGGCTATCTACGCTCAGAGCGTCCCGGATTTTTAGAAAAACCAACCTCTGAGGCGGGTGAGGGGTGGTACGATACGGGAGATATCGTCACCATCGATGATGAGGGATTTGTCCGAATTGCGGGACGGGTAAAACGATTCGCCAAAATCGCGGGGGAGATGATCTCGCTCGAATCAGTCGAGAAACTCGCCCTCACCGCATCTGCGAGCCATTTTCACGCCACATCGTCTCAAAGCGATGAGTCCAGAGGGGAAGCACTCGTCCTCTTTACTACCGACAGAGAGCTTAAACGCGATATCCTCCAACAAGCCGCACGCGCAGGGGGATACCCTGAAATCGCCGTCCCTAAAAAAATCGTTTATGTCGATGCTATCCCTGTCTTAGGTACCGGTAAAACCGACTACGTCACCCTCAAATCGATGGCGGCAGAGGCATGAGTACACCGTTTTATCTCTTTCGTTCCAAACGCTTTGCCCCATTGTTCGGGACACAGTTTTTAGGGGCATTCAACGATAATCTCTATAAAAATACCCTCGCGGTATTGCTCACTTTTCAAGCCGCCGAGTGGACATCGATATCCTCTGCTCTTCTCGCTCCGCTGATCGGTGCGGTATTTATCGCTCCGTTTTTTCTTTTCTCAGGATTATCGGGGGAGATTGCTGATCGACTCGATAAAGCGCGTCTTGCACGGATCGTAAAAGTGTGGGAAATCATAATGATGATCGTCGCCGTGGCGGGATTTGCTACCCACACATTTACGACACTTTTACTCGTTGTGTTCGGGATGGGGATGCACTCGACCCTTTTTGGTCCTATCAAATACTCCATCATTCCGCAGCACATGCAACAAGGTGAGCTGATCGGGGCGAATGCCCTCATCGAGTCTGGGACGTTCGGAGCGATTTTACTCGGAACGATTGCGGGGGGTGCACTCGCCGCAATCCCCAACGGTGGGGTGATCGCTTCATCATCTGCACTGATTGTCGCTGTGGTTGGCTATCTCTTTAGCCGCTATATCCCCTCCGCTCCGCCACCGCACCGTGCAGAGCCGTTTCGGATTGGGTTTTGGAAGCACACTTCGGACGCTATCAAATTGGCGTATCGAGATCGCCTCGTCTTTTTAGCTATTTTGGCGATATCATGGTTTTGGCTCTATGGGGCGTTGCTCCTCTCGCAGTTCCCCTCATTGGTGAAAGATCTTTTGATGGGGAGTGAGGAGACGGTGACGCTGATCCTCGCCCTCTTTACTCTGGGGATTGGTATCGGATCGGCACTGTGTGAGCGGTTGAGTTATCACCATGTCCGCTACGGTATTGTCGTTGCCGGAGGGATCGGGATGGCGGTTGCAGGGGTTGATTTTGCATGGGGGATCGGAACGTTTGAATCTTCTGGTGCATTGTCGCAGAATATCCATTTTTGGCGGATCGTTGTCGATGTGACACTGCTGGGAATCTTCGGCGGACTTTACAGTGTCCCGCTTTATGCGCTGGTTCAGGAGCGCAGCGCACCTGAGGCACGTTCACGGATCATCGCCGCTAACAACATCTTGAATGCACTGTTTATGGTTTTGGGGGCAATAATGACGATGGCAATCCTCTCGGTGGGTTATAACATCGCATGGCTATTTGGAATGGTCGCGTTGGGGACGGCGCTGGTAGGAACTATTATCTATAAGGTGAGGAGAGAAAAATGAAAAAACTGCTAATAGGAGCTTCATGTGCGTTAATGATCATAACGGCGCCTGTCTTTGGAGCGGATCGGACACAATCGGATTTGGCACAAATTGTCGATAGTGCCCGTCATAATGACGCGGTAGCGGTCGAAAAACTGATCCAACGCTCTCTAACCCTTCGCCAAAAGATCCCCACGTTTGTCGACGAAGCCGATAAAGCGACTGCGTCGCGTAAAGGGGCAATTCCTGCCGCTCTTTCGGCGACCATCGCCTCTTCTATCGGTGAAGCCGATGCGATCCGCACCACCCTTTTCCCTTATGCACTGCGCTATCGCCATGTCCTCTATCGCACCGATGATTCACTCAATGATCGAGACCGCATCGAATCGATCCTCATCTCAATGGCGGCGGCACTCACCCTCTATGATAATGCCCATTTTATGGAGGGGCAGTTTGCCTCAAAGAGTGCTCTGCGGGAAAAACTCAATGAAGCCTATCCTGAATACGGCGTAGAGGGGAATTTTTACAAAGATTCATTGATGCGTGCTTCTACCATTACGTATCGTTCCACTATGCTTGATGCGATCCGATTTTTCGAGGAGAATCGCCAAAGTATCGCCTACCATATCGCCAAAGGCGATCCGACGATCCGAGCTCTTTATGGGTATGTTGAGCACTCTGCTATGCGTTCTAAACTCGGAGGGGATAACGCCTTTACCCAAATCTCCGATCAGGTCGGCTCGCTCCTCTCCAGAGCGATCGACCTGCCGTTTGCCACCGTCGAAAAGTTCAAATTCAATCTCTCCAAAGGTGTGGGTAATACGATGGGGATGGTTCGATGGCGAAGCGGTAAACTCCGTAATGATCGAGAATTTCTCACAGAGTTTTCTGCGCACCTGAAACCGGGCGATATTCTCCTCGAAAAGACCCCTTTCGCCCTCACCGATAAAACGATTCCGGGACATTTCGGTCATGCGGCAATTTATATCGGCACGTATGAGCAACTCCGTGCTCTGGGGGCGCTCGATACCCCGTTTGTTCGTAAACACATCGATCAGATTCGTGAGGGAAAAGTGATCTTAGAAGCATTACGTGAGGGGGTCGTTCTCAACAGCGTAGAGCATTTTATGAACATCGATGATGTGGCAGTTTTACGTCCAAATCGACTCGAAACCGATGCGATGCGAACATCACTGGATTTGGCGATGAGCCATTTCGGGAAAAAATACGATTTTGATTTCAACGTCAACACCACCGAGACGATCGTCTGTTCCGAACTCGTCTACGCCGCCTATCCGCAGATCGATTTTATGACGAAAAAAGTCCTCTCCAGTTTTACCATCTCTCCCGATGATATTGCAATACTCGCTTCAGGAGATCGCAGTGCTCCGTTAGAGTTGACGTTTTTTGCCCATGATGGGAAAAAAGTGTATGTAAAAGGGGCAAAAGAAGAGGGAGCTAAGCTCTACCGAACCCTTGTGGGTATCGAAAAAAGATACCGCTAAGGGACTACAGCGTAATCTGTGTCCCTACACCCTCAGAGGTGAAAAGTTCGAGCAAGATCGCGTGTTCGATCCGTCCGTCAATGATGTGGGCTTTTTGAACTCCTGCATCAACCGCTTCGAGACATGAATCGACTTTCGGAACCATACCGCCGACAATCGTCCCATCGGCTTTGAGCGCTTCGACCTGCGCTTCGGTGAGGGTTGAAAACAGCTCTTTATCTTTGTTGAGCACACCCGGAGTGTCGGTCATAAAGATCACTTTACACGCACCGATAGCCGCTGCTACTGCTGAAGCGGCGAGATCAGCATTGATGTTGTATCCTGGATGTCCGACGATGACATCCGCACCAATTGGGGCGATAACAGGGATGAAACCCTCTTGCAAAAGATTATGGATAACCGAGCCGTTCACACTCTCGACTCGCCCTGTCAGACCGAATTTCGCTTCGTCTTTTGGTTTTGCTTTTAGAAAATGGGCATCTTTACCGCTGATACCGATCGCTTTGGCACCATAAGAGTTGAGCAGAGATGTGATCTCTTTGTTGATCTCGCCGCTGAGAACCATCTCGACAATCCGCATCACTTCAGGTGTACTGACACGCTCACCGTCGATAAATTCGGTCGGGATTTTAAGATCGGATAGGAGCTGAGAGATACGGCTCCCGCCACCGTGTACGATCACCACTTTCACCCCGACGAGGTGAAGCAGTACGATGTCTTGGGCAAATTTGGCTTTGAGTTCATCGGAGGTTTGAGCCGACCCGCCGTATTTAATGACAACGATCTCATCTCGAAACTCTTTGATGAACGGCATTGCGTCCATCAGGGTTTTGACGGTATCAATCTTTTTTTGCATCAGCGTATTCCTTGAGGGTTTTTATCAGTGTTTCATCCAGTTCAAGAGAGAGTTCCAAAACCGAGATATTTAGATTCATTGATGACATTTTAACAAAGTCTTTTGAAGTTACCAATAAGCTCGTAGCCTCAGTTCGCGCAATTATCGCTTCAAGTTCTCCCTGCGTAAAAAAGTGGTGATCTTCAAAATAAACTTTTTCGATTGTCACCGGCAAATACGGATCGAGTCGCTCAGGGCGGGCAATCGCCGTAACCAGTACCATTTTAGAGGTTGGATTGGTAACCTTTACCGAACGCTGAAATGATTTCCCCTCATACAGCATAATAACCTGCTTATCACTCCACAATTTCTCTCGATATGCTCCTGAGGGGAGACAAAAGCGGTTTGGGGTCTTAACATCGATCACAAGATCAAGCTTATCAATACTATGCTTGCCATATCCATCATCGAGCAATACCACTTCACATCCCATCGAGACAGCCTCGGCAATAGCCCGTTCTCGAATTTCACTCACAATCACCGTAGCATTTGTGAGCATCTGTGCGTACAGCATCGCTTCGTCCCCGCTTTTGATAACATCGCAAAGAATCGTCGATTTATCTTTTACAACCACCATCCCCTGACTTTTGCGACCGTATCCGCGTAATACTATGGCCGGTTTTTCAAACTGCTTTGCCAATTCTATGACAACCGGAGTTTTTCCACTCCCGCCCACGGTCAAGTTTCCGACACTGATCACCGGAATACCCATGTACTTCGGAGTGCTTTGACGATAACGAATATAAGCGATTAAACAATAAAGCCAACTCAGGGGTAAAAGGGCTAGAGAGAGGATTTTTTGGAACAAAGAGGGGTGATAGAGATACCCTTCACCCCATCTTACGAACCAACGTTTCAAACGCGTGTTGCGGCTACATCCAAAATTGCGTCACAAATCTCCTCAACCTGATCATCGCTAAGAGCGGCATAATTAGGAATAGAGAGTACTTGTTGATAGTTGCGTAATGCAATCGGGAAATCGTTAACACGCAACGAATATTTAGACTTATAATAGCTCAACAAATGGAGCGGAATATAATGTAATCCGCACTCAATGCCGCGAGCTGAGAGCTCACGTGCAAATGAATCACGGTTTTTGTCAACTTTTATAATATAAAGCGAATACGCATGTTCCTCATTTGCAATCGGAAGTTTAATATGCGGAGCATCAGCTAAACGCTCATTAAAAATCTCTGCAATTTCACGTTGACGTTCAATATTATCATCTTGTTTTTCTAACTGTACCAGAATGGTTGCCGCGTCAAGAGGGCTAATCATGTATTGACTTCCGATATCGGTTACATCGTAGATATATTTCAACCCTTCATCTTCAATAACCATCGCATGATTACGAAGAGATTTGGCACGCTCCATGATCTCTTCATCATCACATACCATCATACCGCCGTTACAGACGTTACGACGTAAATGAGGACTAAAATCAAAACAGGTAATATCAGCACCGGTTGAGCCGATTTTTTGCCCCTTATAGGTTGCTCCGAGTGCATCGGATGCATCTTCGATAATCTTCACATCGTATTGCTTTGCAATCTCATACAAACGATCCAATTCAACACTTTGTCCTGCAATGTGAGAAACGATTACCGCTTTGAGTTTTTTGGATTTATTTTCCAACAAATAAGCTTCCAATTTATCCAAATCGATGGTGAACGTATCGGGATTAATATCGATAAAAATCGGTTCTGCATCAAAATGACGAACCACTTCAGGAACAGAAGGATACGCATTAATCGAGCAGAGCACTTTATCACCCCGTTTGAGATCAATCGCCAGCATCGCCAAATGAAGTGCTGCTGTCCCATGAGAGGTAGCAAGAGCATACGAAGCCCCTACATACGATTCAAAAGCTGCTTCTAAATCTTCAATAATAGTCGGTGCTTCACCATCAAGCACTTCGTCAATCTTTTCACGCTCATCTCCGCCAACTTCGACACGGTAAAAAGGGATACTCATTTTTTTTCCTTATAGGGTTATATCTCTGGGATAATTAAAATCATGGTTGACCGTTCTTGAGGTCAATTTTGCTATTAAAGGCATTTTACGTTTAAACTGATTCTTATAAATTCGATTTACTATCATATCGACTAATTGAGGGTTTTCACCATCTCTAACCATTTCCTCTAGAGTGTGACGTTCTTCAACGTAACGTTTTAACACACGATCGAGTTCACTGTAGGGATAGCCAATTTCCGTCTCATCACTCTGCCCTGCCCACAAATCAGCAGACGGCGGTTTATCAATGATAGAACTCGGAATACCTAAATACCGCGCCAGTTCAAATACTTCGGTTTTATACAAATCCCCGATAGGATTAAGTGCACTTGCCAAATCCCCATAAAGGGTTCCGTATCCGAGCATCAATTCACTTTTATTACTGGTACCCAGTACCAAAGCGCCCTCTCTCGCCGAAATATCAAACAGCGTTACCATCCGCAAGCGTGCTGAAAGATTTCCGATCCGAAGCGGTGACATATCAGACGTTTCATAAGCACGAAGCATTGGTTCAATGCTATGCGTTTCAGAACGCAAAGAAAATTGGCGGCACAATTCATCCGCATCGTCTATCGAATTTTGGGATGAATAGTGTGAGGGCATTTTGACGCAGAGCAGATCATCACAGAAGAGACGATGTGCCAACACCGCTACCACCGCTGAATCGATCCCTCCACTCAGACCAATAACCACTTTTTTCAAACCGGTTTTGCGAACTTCTTGACTCAAAAATTCACTCAAATATCGGCTGATTAGTTCGTATTTACCCACCGCTTAACCTTATTTTTGTATTAACGATTTGTATTATAACTAATTTTGGTAACGAAGTATCAACACAAAGTTAAGGAAATTTTCGACAGTTCATCCGCTGTAAATCCTGCCTCAAGACGCGCAGTACAGTTAATGTCTATTTTGCGAGGAAAGCTTCTCGGATAATATTTTTCAATAATCTCAAAATAACACTCAAGCGATCTTTTTTCCTTTGTACAAGCGTATTCAAACCACACATCCCCTTTTCGGACATGATCTATCTCTTCGTCTAAAATAACATTCAATGCCGCCATGATTTTACCGATCATCGGATCCTCACGATACGAATAGAGTTTTTTGAGAATCTGAGGCGTCGCATCCAATCCGTTCGCTTCGAGATATCTAGGGACAACCGCCATGCGCTCCGTGAGATCAAGTGTCCGCATCGATACTTCAAACAATCCATCATGAACAGGAAAATCCCCATAAAAGCTTCCAAGCTCACGAAGTAAACCTTCGATCATCTCGAAATGGCGTACCTCATCATCCGCCACTTCAAGCCAATCTCTCTCAAATTTCTCTCCGCAATCACGAAAACGATACACCGCATCCAGTGCTAGATCGATAGCACTGTATTCGATATGAGCGATCGCATGAAGGAGTAATTTTTGTCCGTGCGGCGTGTTGAGTTTTGTCCGTTTAGGAACCTCTTTAGGATCGGTTAACGTACAAAAATCTTTGTATGACGGGTGAATAAAAACCATCGTTTCTTGAGCTACTTCACGTTTTATTCCACCACCTCTATAGGCAGTATAAAAGTGTTTAAACAAATCGATTTTTTGACTCGCAGTCGAAGCGGTTAAAATAGTTTCAAGGGTGTGATAGAGTTCCATAATTGGAATTATAGCTATATCATGGTCTAATTATCCATTCTTTTTTCACCTATAAAAATGGCACTTTATTATTTACTTCTCTTGTTTTCTGAGTGCTATTGACTGAAACCATGTCACCATAGTATTTGGTGAAAAGAAAAATCTAATCGTAGAATTTCATTGTATAATATTCGCATGAAACCGACAAAAGAACATATTTTAGAATATCTGCACGAGATCAAAAGTGAGCTTCACCAAAGTGGTATTGTTCAACTCGGACTCTTCGGCAGTTATGCGCGTAATGAAAACACCCTCTACAGCGACATCGATATCGCTATCAAAAAAGAGGAAAACTACCTACAACACCGTAATGCCTACACCTATTTTGATGAAGTTGCAAAGATTAAACAGCGGATATTTGAAAAGTTCCATCGTAGCAGTGATATTTTCGATTTGGACAGCACTTCGAGCATGAAAGAGTCCATCACCAAGGATATTATCTATGTATAGTGAAAGAGCGTTAGAACGTATTCGTGTGATCAATAAAAAAATCGGCTTTATCGAAAATATCGTCCGAAACAGCGGTTCTATTATCAATGCCCTCGAAGACGAAGAGAACTCCCGCGCTTCGATCCTCATGCACCTCACCTCTATCGCAGAGCAGTTCGATAAACTCCTCCATACTGGTGAACTCGAAATACTCTCCAACTTTGAAAAGCAAGACATCAAAGGGAGCTATGAGCTTCGTAATTTCATCGCCCATGATTATGAAGGGATTGATCTTTATATCGTTGAAAATGTGATTGAAGGACGTTTACCTGTTATCAAACAGGGGATCAAAAAGATTTTAAATACTTGATCTTTTTTCTGCAACCTCTATCATCCCCCGCCCTTTCTCCGATAAAAACGGGGCAATATGGACTTTAAACATCGTCTCTTTTGTCTCCCGTATCGACTCACGGCTCACTTCACCATCCATCGAGGCAAATACCTGCCAATACGCCGTAACGAACCAATAGAGCTTGGCGCGGAGGGGAATATCCTCTTTAGCAATGTTTTCTAAAATCTCTTCGCTGATGAGGAATCTAATTAGCCCAGTTATCTGAATGATCCGCTTCTCTTGATTAGCGACAAACGCTCTTTTTAGCTCACTATCGAGAGCCATTAACACCGGAGCATCCCGCATAAAAAATCGGTATTCCCAAAACAGATCCCCAAAATGCTCTTGCGATTCATCCAATACCCTCAAAGGGTTATCCGAACTAACCATTTTTTCAAAACTTTTTGATAATTCCATCCGCTGTGATATATCCGAGTAGATTTCTCGGATGATTTCCTCTTTGTTGCGATAATGATAATAGAGATTTCCCGCAGACATTCCCGCCGCTTTAGCGATATGGTTAGTCGTGATAGAGAGTGAGTCATGGGCATTGAACAGCTCGATCGCCGCGTTTTTAATCCGCTCTTTAGTCGTTATCTTTTTTGGCTTTGTCATGGGAAAATTCTACCATATTTAGAGTAGATATACGAATACCATTTTACAAATTAGAGTATTTACACTAATTTTAAGATTTAATTTAGAAGATTGAGACTACCATGCACCTATCTGATTGGGTGAGGAGCTGATATGGTACAAGGAAAACCGGGGGATGGATTGCCGCGAGGAGAGTTTTTACTCATACGGCTGTTGTTGATTCCACTTGTACGGACATTTTTTACATGGCAAATCGCTTTTTGGCTTTTCAAACGCGAAGCACGTATCATCATCTCTCTTTTGGAGGAGTTACAAGAAGTGGAGAGGTTACAACAAGTCGTTATCGACAAAACCTTCGCCATCGAAGATCACTCACGCCAATTTTCCCTCAACATGGTGATCGAGCACCTCTGCATCACGGGACATAAAGTGATGGAGGTTATCACTGCCCTCTCACAGGAGAGGGAATACAGTGAAATCGTCACGATTGCAGGGGTAAAACCGTTCGCCAACCGTTCCGGTACACTCGATGATTTTAAAGCCTTTATCGATGAGTACAAAACCTTTTACAACGCTTTACCAAAACACCATTCTAAAATGACCAAACCCCATCCGTGGTTCTACTCGTTCAACAACTTCGACTGGAACTCATTTATGTACATGCACACCTTCATCCACCGCCGCCAAATCCAAGCGATCATAGCAGCGTTAAAGGAGCAACGATGAGTAATACAATTGGAACGATATGTCGTGTCGTAGGGGTGTTAATACTTTTACTCAGCGGATGGTTTTTAGCGGTAACGGCACTCTATTGTTTAGTTATTATGATAATCGGAGCCACATTTGAGTGGAGTCATGTCGGAATACTATTTGGTATGGTTGTAATCGGGAGAATGTTTTATCCACGTAATGTTTTTGCGTGGTGAACATACAACACTTCAAATCCCTTTTCTGAGGTTTCAGATGTGCTCGCTAATATATTCAGCATAATGCATATTCATTTTTGAGTATTAATGATATATTGTCTATATTAAAATACATTCGGATATAAAATGCTTCATCAACACCTCAATGCAATACATGACACTAAACCTGAAAATATTTTAGGTGCTTTTTATAAAGCAGTACAATCATTAATGCAAGAGCATCATTTACAAGTTGCGAATGAGTGTTTTGATATTACAGAACTTGAGTTTTATTATTTTAATACTCAAGCACATAAAGACCCCTATGCTCATATGCATTGTATGCAACTTGAATTTGGGAAATGGTATGTTCATGAAAAATCAATCGCGCGTGGTGGAATTGATTACACTTTTGGAAATGGAATTAATTTCGGAAGCATCTTAATTCGTGAACTACGTAACCAAAATGATAATAAGTTTATTACTGGTCCTGCCAAGGTCAGACAAGAAATAACTGATTTATTTAGTAACAATCTTGAAAGTGAAAGTCATTCAAAGCTCCAAGCCTTATTTAACGATAATTCCATAAAACTTGTCAAGCATCATAAAAAAGAACTTGATATAACATGTGGAAAGCGTATCGGATTAACTGAAAAGTCCATTTGTTTTGCAGCAAACTTTCAAGATAAGACTTATAGATTTGTTGCTAATAAGAAAGATAAACGACGTGATAATCACAATAAACCAATTTCAACAAAATACATAAATGATCTGAAATCAATCAAACTATTCGATACTAATTAAATAGGTGAAAGTTACAATGAGTAAGTACAAAAATTTAACATCAGTGAAGAAGTTAATTAGTTTTGCCTGATTTTAACCCATAATAAAGAATAAGGTCTCTTTTTATTTAGTATGTTTGTTAAGTTGATATGATCGATGAAAAAATCTCTTTTAAATTTTCGTATTTATTACTTTCAATAATATATAAAGGGATACCTAACTCTTGAGATATAGATTTAGCATGTAATATTTCTTCATCTCTCATTTGTCTAATTAGGTCAATATCATATACAATATTATCTCTTTGTTTTAACCTATTTACAATAATTTCAGGCTCTAAATCTATTAGTATCATTAAATGTAAATTCATCTGCCGAAATACATTCGCTTCAATTTTTTTTATATTTCTTTTTTTATCCAATAAAGTAAAATGCCCATCTAAAATAAAGTATCCATCTAAAGTATATTTTTTTATTTGCTTTATTAATTTATGTTGATTAGTATCTATGTTCTTTACAAATTTATTTTTCCCTTCTTCTTTTTCAGATACTTCCTTTATTAGCTGACTTGCTGTCATTGAAAGAATATTAAAATCATTTTGAAGTTTTTTGCATAATGTACTCTTACCTACACCATGTATACCACCCATAAAAATAACTTGATTCTTCTTTTCTTTCTCTTCTGTCAATAATATTTCTAGATACGTATCAGATATATATTTAAATGATTGAGGAGGAACAAAATTTGGAAAGAGTGTATTTGGAACTAACCAATTATTCAATGGTATAATCTTTTCAAGTTCAATAGCATAAGCATATTTTTTTCCTTTAAAATAATCCCTATAAAAACTTCTTACTACTCCACCTTCTTTTTTTGTATTTTCCCATATTCTATGTGGTGATCCCTTTAATATCCGTTTAACAGATGCAATTCCTATAATTCTTTGGATTGGGGCGGTGGCATAGATAACTACATGTGAAACATCATCAGATAATGACACTTTTCGATACTCAAATTTTTTTTGTTCAAAAAGTATTTTAAATGCATATTCAGGTCTAATTGACATTAACGCAAGTTTCATTAGTGCCCTTTATTAAAACTTTTTGAAATTTATTATCATCGATACTTGTAATTGATTGGATATTGCCATTCACAATTCCATTGTCAAAAAGCCACTTTAATGAAATACCATCGTTAAGATGAAATACCTGTCTAAACAATATAACTTTTGTAGGTTTAACACTCATTTCTGCTATATCATTAAACGAATAGACTGTCCTTTTCGCTACTTCACCAGCTATAAAATCTGCATCATCTGAAATAAAGAACTTTTCTACTATTGCTAAGGTCGTAATACTTTTTAAATCATTTGAACGATAAAAAAAGACCAAATCTCCTGAATTCATGCATGACAAATTTGAATGAGATAGGTAAGCTTTTTTAATTGTATTACCTGCAGCTTTATTCACTGAAAACAGTGATGTTTGCCTTTGTTTATCCGGAAAAAGAACCTCATGAAACTGTGGTTGTATAGGAATAATATATTTTGATACATTACACATAAACGATGGCGAATAAAGACGGTGAAATTCAAATGGATGGATGGATGGATCACCTATATCTATACCTATTTGCTTAGCTAAAATCATATCACGATTACTTTTTATATCTTTTCCAAACTCAAAAAAACCAAATTCTTTACACAAATCTTGTAAATAGCCATGTTTATCAGGATGGACGGTAAGGTATACATACTTACACGCATTTTTTCTCGCATATTCAAAAGAACTTTTTAAAAAAAGCTCCCCAATTTTTTGTCCTCTTACTTCTTCGCCAACTTTAAAAGTAGATAATTTTAAGCTTTTAGCTCCTAGACCTCTACTATCATTAGTAATAATTTCTCCAATTTCTTCTTTATAAATCAAAATTGCACTCAAATTGCCTTCATCGTCTCTTGCTATTTGTGCCTTTCTCCCTTCCCTACTTTTTTCAATAAACCATTCATCAAATTTACTATAATCTTCACGAAGTGAATCAAAAAATGGTAACTTGACATTCAGTTCATGTAAAAATGAATTTGATAAGTTAGGCAGTCTTATTTCATATGTTTTAGGATGTAAGTGTCTAAGGGCATCAACCACTTGTTGAATATAAAAAACTTTATTTCCAAT
>NZ_JAQTYM010000101.1 GCF_028688295.1 Sulfuricurvum sp. | reverse complement strand
AACGGACGAAGACGACTAAAGTTGGTGTACTCTGCCAATCCTTCTCCCGCCATCAAATTCACAGCTGGAAACGCCATTTGCCACGCCAAAATAACGCCGACAAGCATCCCGACAATACCGAGAACAACAGTTGTAAGCATAAACCACTTCGCAACCGTGTAATCATACTCCAATGGACGATTCTCCATTTACGACCTCCTTAAAGATTCAAAGCATAAGAGCCTATTAGGGCACCTCTAAAAGCTAAAGATACAACTTTTAGAGATGCCCTTAACACTTTTGTAACAAAAGTAGGCTATTAAACGCTCTAATGATAGCAACACGAGTATTTGAGGAATCTTAAATTATTAAACATTTTTAACACTTTTGTAACAAAGTGATTATTTTAAGTATATATAAAGCATTTGGGGTAAAAAAGTAACACTTTTGGGATTTTTTAGCGTCAGGTTAGGAGAAATTATCTCTTAACCTATAGTTAACGTTGAAGAAGTTGGAGGAATTCGCTGAAAATGTATCGGCTTTCTTTAGGACCGGGACTTGATTCTGGATGGTGTTGGACAGAAAATACGCTACCACTGTTATAACGCAATCCTTCGATCGTGCTATCGAAAAGGTTCACATGGGTGACCGTCGCAATTTCGCGTACCGATTCAGGGACATTGTAATTATGGTTTTGCGCCGTAATCTCGACCATTCCTGTTTGAAGATTTTTAACCGGATGATTTCCGCCGTGATGTCCGAATTTAAGCTTGTGAGTATCGTAACCGTGTGCAATACTCAAAAGCTGATGTCCCAAACAAATACCAAACAGTGGAATTTTACGCGCTATTAGTTTTTTAATCTCTTCTTGCTCACGCTTTAAGACCAATGGATCTCCTGGTCCGTTTGAGAGGAAAACACCATCGATCTCTTTATTATCGTAACGTTCAATCAACATATCGGCACTGAATGAGTTTGGCAATACTTCAACCTCTAAACCTGCTTCAGTGAGTTCATTTAAGATATTGCGTTTAACCCCAAAATCAATTGCCGCAATACGGGCCTTCGGCGTTGGAGCATCGTTATAACGGAAATTGAACGGATCGTAAATACCGTTACGATGGGTGTATGATATTTTGGTACTTACCTCTTCGATGTAATTGATCTCTTCAATACGAGGAGAGGCTTCAAGCATTTTTTTGAGCTCTTCTTTATCCGAAACTTTTGTCGAAGCGATCATCATCATCGCCCCTTGTGTTCGGAGCATTTTCGTGATAAAGCGGGTATCAATATCGCAAATACCGATAATCCCATGTTTTTCTAAAAAGCTATGCAATGCTTCTTCTGCACGAAAGGATGAATACTCTTTCTGATATTGGCGTACGATGATACCTTTACAGTGAGCTTTCGTGCTCTCCATATCTTCAGAATTCACCCCAACGTTTCCGATTTCTGGCATGGTAAAAGTAACGAATTGTCCGGCATAAGAGGGGTCAGTAATAATCTCCTGATAGCCGCTCATAGAGGTATTGAAAACGATTTCCCCAACAGCAGTTGTGTCTGCTCCAAAGCTTTTAGCACTAAGATAGGTGCCGTTTTCGAGATAAATCCAGACATCACGCATTACATCATCCCCCGTTTAACCAATTCATCTTTATAAAGTTTTTCATACATAATTTCGTATTCATCCGTTCCAGGAATCAAATTGCGTTTGTAGCTTTTGATCTTTTCGTATACTGCTGATTCGATTTCGCTTGAATCGGCAATAGAGCCGGTAATTGCATCGTAAATGATATTTTTAATACGATTTTCACTCACATCGTAATTAATCAAATCTTCTTCATACAATACGTCTAAAATCTGATGTGCAATATCTGAATAACGATCTTCATACGACAAAACAACGCCGAATTCAGGTGCTAATTTCTTTTTGATCATAAAAAAGAGTTGTCGCTCATCAGCGAGATAAAAATCGATTTGCTCTTCGTTGGCGTTCACTATCTCTTTTACTTTTTCTTCTAAGGCCATCTCTTTTTTGATGTTAGCACTCAAAATAGTCTCAGCCTCTTTGGCGGTAGTCTCAAGCCCTTTGGTCATGGTCACCAGACCGCTGCGGCTAAGATCAACAGCGATTCGCGTCGCGATATGGGGTACGTGTGTCAGTGAAACCTTCATTGCCAACCTTAGAGTGAAATTTTTTGCATTTTACCCTAAAATACCTCTAAAATCGCTTAGAGGAAATAGGAGATTATCGAGGGGGTTGCGGTAATTTCCTCATTTTATCGGTAATCTCTGATCCTTTTTTGGGATCCATCTTCCCTAAAATCTGTCCGACAATTTTACTGTTAAGGGTAATTAAGATTTCTGATGCGTCAGTAGAGGGCATCGCTGAGAGGATTTGTGCCGCAGCAGCTGGTTTCATTTTTAGAAAAGCTTGCGAAACTTTATCTGATTTTAGTTGTTTCATTTCATCTAGAACTTTTTTATTCTCTTCCAACATTTTTTTAATCGATGCCTCTTTGGCTTTTATCTCAGAGAGTTTTTGATCGACTTTAGTATCTTTTCCTTGTACCATTGCCTCTTTTTTACGTAAAAGTTCTTCGGTGGCTCGCTTGAGCGAGTCGAGCGATTGTTTCTGTTCATCAATCCGCTCTAATTCGACCAATAGCTCATTTTTTCGGTCTTCAAATATTTTAGTACATTCATACGATTTTGTCGCAGGTGCACCCAAAAGCAATGTCATACTTAAAAATGTTATTACCCATACTATTTTCATAAAATCTCTCTTTTATAGGTCATTGTCCCAATCTCATCAAGCATTTTAGCCTCTTGCTCTTTAAGTTCTTTGAGTTGTGCATTCATCTCTTGCACTTCCAAATATTTGAATTTTTCAAAATCAACCATAGCCTCTTTAAAACGCTCGCGCATTTGTATTTGACGTTGCTCTGCGGTTTGAAGTACTTGCTGAGCTTCTTCAATACTTTGGTGCTGTGCGTGAATCATGGCAGTAGCTTGGGTAAATTCTCCTACAGACCCTTTAGCAGGTAAGGCCATCTTAGAAAGTTCTTCATAAGCACGATTAAGTTTGTCAGAGGCGGAAGAGAGCGCATTGTTCGCACCGATAAGAGCACGCTCGGCAGTGTCAAGAGCCTTTTTTTTGAGTTTAACCAAAGGCTCATATTTTGATTTCATCTATTCTAATCTCCCCAACATCTCAACCGACCCTTTTTCAAATTTCGAGAACGCAAACCACTTTTTGCCTAAATCTTTCAAACTTGAACCGATATGATATATCTCTTCTCCATCAAGGATGATAAAACGATCATGTGAAGCGGAAAATTCTTTGATCTCTATGGGTGGATATTGGGCATTATGCTTTTTAAGATCAAGTGAGAGTTGCGAAGTAATTGTTTTGGTGTAGATCGTTGCCTGGCATTCATCGACTCTTTTGGATAGCAGTACCAATACACTCTCATCCACATAATTATCGATGAGAACTATGGAGCGTTTGGCACTTTTGATCAGATCACTGGCAAACACATAGGCATCGAAAATTTGGTTCTCGTAAAAAATCCCATGATCGGGTTTGAGTTCCTTGGATTCTATGGCACTAAAGAGTTGATTGAATTTTTCATCGTGCTTCAAAAGCTTTTGCTCTATCGTATCGATTTTCTGAAAAAGCAAAGCATTACTGGCGATAAACTTTCGCATAGTCACAAAAGTTCTTATAATTTTCACACTCATATCAACCGCAACTGGACTCTTCAAAATGGCACTGAGCATCGAAACACCTTGTTCTGTGAAAGCGTAAGGCGGTCGTCTGAGTCCCATTTTCTCTTTATTGGAAGTCACAAATTGTGACCTCCAATTTTCAAGCTCCTCTTTTGTCAGTTGAAACATGAAATCAGAAGGAAATCTCTCACTGTTACGTTTGACGGCTTGATTAAAAACTTTTGTCTCCACTCCATACAACTCCGCTAAATCTCTGTCTAGCATCACCTGCAACCCGCGAAGAGTATAGATTTTGTTTTGGATGGTGTGTTCGTCTACCATGGCGATTTCATTCACGGGCACTCCTCATCATCATGCAAAATATTATTGTGTAATTGTACATTAGCTAATTTGCTATCATCAAACTACCGTTTAGTCCAAACCATACATCAAGCAAAATACTTAACATGACCCCAAGAAAGAGACTAAATTGTTGTAGTTGAAAATACTTAGTTGGATGTGTTAAAAAGTTGTATTCAGCTGTATTATTATGCATAAGCGTATTAATACTATTGAGCTGATCATTTTTTGATTGTCCACCTATTCCAAAAAATTTAATACAATGAGGCAATCTATTTGCAGAGCCAGTGAGCCAAGTTGATAGTCCAAATATTATCAATCCAATAATAACTTTAGCAATGGGTGTTTCTCGCATAGAACTATCTATTAAAAGTACTATATGAACGACTGAAGCCAAAAGAACAATTCCAGACCAATAGTTATAAATCTGTGTATTCTTTTTGTACACACTATTTTTGTGATTTTCATCACTATTCATCGGTTCATTCAACAATTTCTTCCGATGTAACTCCATCGCAATTTCCCGCTCAGGACTTTTGAGAGTGCAGTAAGGACGATATCGGATCGTCAGATATGCTCCTATCGCCATAATGATCCCAGAAAAAATATAAAGCGGCATGATCCACGGTGCCATTTCGTACGACCTTTGATAAAACAATCGCTTATTATACAAAAAATATTAGATTATGTTGAATAGTAAAAGTGGAGATTGAGGATGGATTCCGTGTCGTAGCACGGAATGACGGGGAAAAATTGATTGTCTTTTATCAATTTAAAGTAAAATAGTGTCGTTACGATCCGGTGAAGTAGAAATCATACCGATTTTAGTTTGAGTTAGCTCTTCAATAGCACGAAGATATTCTTGAGCCGTTGCAGGAAGGTCTTCAAATCGGCGAACACCCTCTGTTTTATCCCAGCCAGGAAACGTTTTATAGATCGGTTTTACATTCTCAAGATCAAGCGGCATATAATCGATCACTTCACCGTTCACTTCATACGCAACACACACTTGAACTTCATCGAAACCGTCTAATACATCGAGTTTCATAATAGAGAGATCATCACATCCGTTCAAACGGCTCGCATAGCGACATGCTACCGCGTCAAACCATCCACAACGGCGCGGACGGCCCGTAGTGGTCCCAAATTCATGCCCTTGTTTACGCAAACGCTCACCTATTTCACCGTGATCTTCACTCGGGAAAGGGCCGTTTCCGACACGGGTACAATACGCTTTGACGATCCCTGTTACTTTTCCGATATCTTTTGGATTAACCCCAAGCCCCGTACATGCACCCGCTGAAATGGTTGATGAACTGGTAACGTACGGATAGGTACCGTGATCGATATCAAGCATCGTCCCCTGAGCACCTTCTAGGAGAATTTTTTTCTCATCATCCATCAGTTTCCATGCCATCTGCGTTGTGTTTGCCAAAAACGGTACCAACGCTTC
>NZ_JAQTYM010000100.1 GCF_028688295.1 Sulfuricurvum sp. | reverse complement strand
AAAGGTCACAAAGGTCAAAAAGCGCGTAAAGGTTACAATGAAAAACGTAACTTTGAGGGTGGACAACAACCACTTGCTCGCCGTTTGCCAAAAATCGGATTTACATCACGTGTTGTAAAACCGACAATAATTAATGTCGAAAAAGTAAAAGAGATTGCAACTCTTGCGGAAATCACTATGGAGAGCATCCGTAGTATTCACCGTTTAGCTAAATCGGTTACACATGTTAAACTTGTGGGCGCAAGCGCTAAAGATTTAGCATCTAAAATTAAAGACGAAAACGTTACAACAACTGGTAACTAATGAACCAACAACTTGTAAACAAGATCTTAATTACGATCGGTTTTCTCTTTATCTTCCGACTACTGGCTTATGTGCCGGTACCGGGTGTTGACACAGCTGTCATCGCTTCGTTTTTTGATGATCACGCGGCAGATGCGTTAGGTCTATTCAACATGTTCAGCGGAAACGCAGTAGAACGTCTATCGATTATCTCTCTTGGTATTATGCCCTACATCACCGCCTCAATTATTATGGAACTTCTTGCAGCCACTTTCCCGAACTTAGCGCAAATGAAAAAAGAGCGTGACGGTATGGTTAAATACATGCAAATTATCCGTTATGCAACTATTGTAATTACGATTGTACAAGCGATCGGCGTGAGTGTAGGATTGCAAAGTATGACTGGAAAAGACGGCAGCAGCGCTATCTTGGTTGATCATTCAACATTTATGCTTCTTGCGGTTGTTTCGATGCTCGCAGGGACGATGTTGTTGATGTGGATTGGTGAACAGATCACCCAAAGCGGTATTGGTAACGGTGTCTCTTTGATCATTTTCGCAGGTATCGTTTCCGCGATTCCAAGCGCAATTTCACAAGCGATTACGATGGTGAATACTGGGGCTATGAGTTTCTTGACCCTTCTTGCCATTGTGGCACTTGTGATTGCGACGGTATTGGTTATCATCTATGTTGAGCTGGGGGAACGCCGTATACCGGTAACCTACGCTAAAAAGACGATGATGGAAAATCAAAACAAACGGGTTATGAACTACATTCCGGTTAAAGTGAATTTATCAGGGGTTATCCCGGTTATTTTTGCTTCGGCTATTTTGATGTTCCCGATGACTGTAATGTCATCAAGTACCAATCCGACGGTTCAGGCCATCGCAGACATACTTAACCCAAATCACTATTTCTTTAACTTTTTGACCTTTGTATTCGTTGTATTCTTTGCATTCTTTTATGCGTCTATCGTGTTTAATGCAAAAGACATTGCGGATAACCTCAAGCGTCAAGGTGGTTTTATCCCGGGTGTTCGCCCAGGTGAATCAACCAAAGAGTTTTTGAACGATACGGCAGGACGTCTTACCATTACGGGTGCAATATACCTTGGTCTTGTTGCAACATTACCGTGGGTTATCCTCAAAGGGGTAGGAGTACCATTCTTCTTCGGAGGGACTGCGGTTCTGATCGTAGTGCAAGTAGCACTTGATACCATGCGTCGTATTGAAGCTCAGGTTTATATGTCAAAATATCAAACCCTTAGCGCGGTTGGCCTGTAACAATGGCGATTGCGCTACGCAAAAATGATGAAATAGCTTCACTTCGTGCTGCGAATAAAATCGTAGCTGCGACGTTGGAGTTGTTAGCTTCCCATACCAAACCAGGAATTACCTTAAAAGAGTTAGATGCCTTAGGTGAGGAGTATATCCGTAGCCAAGGCGCTAGCCCCTCTTTTAAAGGGCTCTACGGTTTCCCAAGTGCCGTTTGTACCTCTGTCAATGAAGTGATCATACATGGTATTCCAACCGATTACGCATTGCGTGAGGGTGATATTGTCGGATTTGACGTAGGGACAAAAAAAGGGGGCTATTTTGGGGATGCTGCAATCTCGCTTGGTGTTGGTACGATTAGTACTGATGATGAAGCGTTAATTGCATGTTCTAAAGATGCTCTTTACTTCGCCATCGACATTATCAAAGACGGAATGCGCTTTAAAGAGCTTTCTTATGAGATAGAGCAGTTTATTATCGGACGGGGATTTGTCCCCTTACGAGGATTTTGCGGTCATGGTATTGGTAAAAAACCGCACGAAGAACCAGAAATCCCGAATTATTTGGATGGATCCAATGCAAAAGCGGGTCCAAAGATTAAAAACGGGATGGTTTTTTGTTTAGAACCAATGATTTGCCACAAAGAGGGAACCTCTAAAATTTTGGCAAATGGTTGGGATGTGGTGAGTACGGATGGGCTGAGAGGCTCTCATTACGAGCATACGGTTGCAATTATCAACGGTAGAGCTGAAATATTATCAATCGCGTAAAGGAATAACTATGGCAAAAGATGATGTCATTGAAGTAGACGGAAAGATTATTGAGGCACTACCGAATGCAACGTTTCGTGTTGAGTTGCCAAATGGTCATGTAATTTTGTGTCATATCGCAGGTAAAATGCGTATGCACTATATCAAAATCCTCCCAGGGGATACGGTAAAACTCGAACTTACTCCTTATAGTTTAGATAAGGGTCGAATTACCTATCGTTACAAATAAGTATCTCCCCTTGCGGGAATACGTTATAACTATTTTTTGATAAGGAAAATTAGTTTATGAAAAAATATTTATACCTCCTAGCTCTCTTTACATTTTCTCTCTTTGGATCAAATCAGCAAATTTTTTGGGATACCTATACAGCGGCATTGCGTGGTGATAAAGAAGCTCAATTCCTCGTTGGGGTAATTTATGAACGGGGAATGGCGGTTGATCAGAACTTGAGTGCTGCTGCGCAATGGTTTGAAAAATCGGCTGCGCAGGGACACGTTGATGCACAGTATAATATTGGTTTGATGTATGCAATCGGAAAAGGTGTTACTGAAAACCACTTGATGGCGGATAAGTGGTTAAGACGTGCGGCAGAGCAGGGAGATGGCGATGCGGAGAAATTGCTCTCTAAACTCCAAATAGATCCATTAAAAGAGACATCGTCCACTAGTGAAGAGGGCATTATTACGATACGTCCAACGGTACTTTACACCAAAGAAAATGTTTCTGTTTGTAGAAACGATAATGTATGTACACTTTATAAAATGCCAATGGTATTTACAACCATAAGCAAACGTGGTACATATTATAAGATCAATGGAATAGTGAGTAAAAAAGGGTGGAAAAGATACATGAGTGAGGGATGGATAGCTGAAAATAGTATTGATCACAAAAAATGATTGTAAAGATACTTCCCCTACTTCTGATTTTTTGGATGAGTGTATGGAGTGCGCCGCAACAAACGTTTTGGGATACTTATACTGAGGCATTAAGAGGTAATAAAGTTGCGCAGTTTCAAACTGGCGTTATTTATGAACGAGGTATCGGCGTGGAAGCTAATCAGTCTCATGCAGCTATATGGTATTTAAAATCGGCGAATCAAGGTTACGCAGATGCCCAATACAACATTGCAATTATGTACACAACAGGGCGTGGGGTAGATCAAAATATCACTACCGGTATGATGTGGCTAGCAACTGCGGCAAAACAAGGGGATAAAGAATCACGTAAACTTCTTTTAGAAGTAATTGATGGAAAGTATGACAAATCTGCTAAACCAACGTCATCTGAAAAAATCACTATTGGCGAAGTTATCCCGATAGCGGGTGTTCGGTTGAAAACCAATAAAGATACGAAGATATGCGATCTAAGCGGAAGCTGTAACGCGATAAAAGCATATACCACGGTAACTTCCAGAGCCAAAAGCGGTAACTATTATAAAGTGAGCGGGATCGGCGGTAAAAAAGGGTGGGAACCTTACGAGAATGAGGGATGGATAGATGAGAGGGATGTACAGAGAGATTGATCTCTGTACGATAAATTATTTTACAAAGCTACAGCAGTAGTCTGAAATAGTTTTAACTTTCAAATGAAAAGCACTGTTAGCTGGAACATCAAAACTTTGCGGTCCGCTAATAGAAATCCATGCTTCTGAATCCGGAAGTTGAACCTCCATCTCACCACTCATGATCTCCATGATCTCAGCATCACCCGTATTAAACGTGTATTCACCCGGCAACATGATCCCGAGAGTTTTTATAGTACCATCTTCGAAACGGATCGTTCGACTGGTAACTTTCCCCTCAAAATAGATATTGGCTTTTTTATCAGCGGTGACGTTGGTAAATTGTGACATAGATTTCTCCTAAAAATAATGGTGCAATTATAGCGGATTGAGTTCTTGCTTGATCTTTTTAGGCAAGTGGGCAAACGGAAAATCGGTCACAATCTTCGTGACATCCCCATCTTTGATATGAACTTCCAAGAGCATCGTCTCACGGTTAAAGCTGATAAGGGTAAACGTTTGGTCATTTTCGCTGTATACGAGGTTACGCGCTTTTAGGTGACTAAAAGGGCTTTTGCGTGGTCTATATCCCATAAATTCCGTTCTCCTGAACTGTTATTTTTTTACTATCGACGAGTTGTGTCAAGGCACTTTTAAAATTCTTTTTACTGAGTCCAAAGGTTTTTTGAATCAAGTCGGGATCACTTTTGTAGTTGTAGGGCAACATCCCGCCGTTGCTCTTAATCATCGAGAGGATTTTATCGGCGGCACTAGAAGCTTTCGCTTTTCCGACCATCTGAAGAGAGAGATCGAGTTTACCATCAGGTCTGAGTATTTTCACAAAGCCGTTTTTGATTTGCCCGACACGGACATCTTCAAAAATCTCATTTGCATAGATCATCCCCTCATATTTATGATCGACAATCACTTTGTATCCCATTGGGGTTTTGGCGATGACCATAAACGTTACGGGAGTGTTGGGATAAAAGCTCTTCGGAGGCATCTCTAACGCACCGCTGATTTTTTCGGTTCCCACAAGTCGATTGGTTTGCTCATCGAGGATGACACGAACAAGTCGTTTATCCCCGACGGCGAACGGGCGTTTTTGGAGGGCTCTTGGGACGAAGAGATCTTTTGGCAATCCCCAGTCTACAAACGCACCGATACTGCTCGTATCGAGCACTTCAACAAACGCGATTTCATTTACCATTGCTTTAGGTGTTACAGTCGTCGCTACAGGTCGATCTTCGCTGTCGGTATAGACAAATACATCGATCGTATCGCCGATGTGCATTTTGTCGGTGACGTATTGATTTGGCAGTAATATGTCGCTCTCGTCCAGTGCACGGAGGAATAACCCCGGAACAGTATCGCGATCGATTGTGAGGATATTAATTTCCCCGATTTTTAGTGTTTCATTCATGGGTAGTATTATAGCGATATTGTGTACTCAACCCCTATGATTTTTCGCTAAAATACAGCTATGAAACTAAGTCTTGAACTGAAAAATGCCATTGTTGAGAGCTTATTGCCGTTGAAGCCTGAAAAAATAGTATTGTTCGGCAGTTATGCGTACGGTGAGCCGAATGCGTCTAGTGATATTGATCTGTATGTGGTTACATCAGATGAGCATACCCCGCAGAACTGGCGTGAGAAAAGTGCTGTTTTTTTAAAGAC
>NZ_JAQTYM010000032.1 GCF_028688295.1 Sulfuricurvum sp. | reverse complement strand
TGATTCGGGCTACGAAATTGTTCCCTCTAAAATCGGGGTTAGTTGCGATGCGGTGGATATAGAGTGCGGGATCGCGGTCACGTTCTCCCCATATCTGTGGATCGCTAAATGTCGTCGCCCAGATACAGGCAATCTCTCCGTCAATAATCATCTTCCATTGACGCTTTTCCATTATCTCCGTCTCTATCAACGCCCGTTTAAACTCTGGCCAATGGACGAAAAATTTCGACTTTTGAAAATCGGTGGCAATTTTATAGAGTCTGAAAATCTCGTCGATGTCGCTTATAGTGCTGTTTTTGATACTTATTGAGTTCATGATGCCATATACGCTAAAAGTGCGAAAACCAATCCCATAGATAATGCAAACGGGGTATATACTCGGGTATCATAATAGGCAAATTCGGATGATTTTATTTTTTTAAACAATCCTACCGCATTAAACTCACCGACACCTCTAAGCATAAATATCCCCGATAGAACCCACCCGCTAATGATAAAATAATCCCGATAGGATGACGAAGACAAATCATAAAAGTAGAGCATATAGACGACAAAAGCAAAACTGAACAAAGCTATCCCTACTATCACTGTCGCAATTTTTCCGGGATTAATTAATCGCGCTCCATTTTCTGTCGGTACAGCGATATCCATGCCGATCACCCCACCCAATGCCCAATAAAAATGAAGCAATCCGATCAGACTCAACGCGACAATAGCAAGAATGGCCAAAATAATCATATTACTCTCCAATATCCGGAAAATGCCCGACCATTTCACCGTAATTTTTATAGGTTTTAAGTGCTTCAACGACAACTTGCAAAGGCTCGGCATACAAATCGGGTAAGTCATATTCATTCTCTCCCAATTCAAATGCCAGTTTTTCATGCGGCGGGTTAAACTGCGCATCTACTCCCTCTTTGTTTCCGCGCGCATCGACTCGATACCACCCGAACTCTTTGAGACACACGGCATTCAGCCCGTGCAGGCAATAAATACCCTCGACATATTCCGAACAACTCAGCCGTTGATAGCATAGTGCCGTCGGAATACCGTTAGCGCGCAATAATGCAGCCAATAGGTGACTTTTGGCGTAGCACCACCCTTGAGCTTGTTCCAGCACTTCACTCGCACGCAGAGTCGTGATCCCCTCCCCTGCATCCCCTGTATGGCGTATTGCGTCACGAACAAACTCGAAACAGCGTTTCGCAATCTCTGTATCACTACTGTACCCTTGTGCAAGTTCACGTGCTTTTATCGCAACGGATGGATGGGTATAATCCATGATGTCAGTGGATACTAAATACTCTTCCATTTCACAAAACCCTCTTTAACTTCCGCCCGCCGGAGATTTCAAACCCTTCCCGTTCGTAAAACGATAAAGTCGCATTAAACTGTGGCAGTGATGGCGTAGTAACTTCGAGACGTTTCCAGCCTCTCTCATCGCCAAAATCTTTGACCGCTTGGGTCAACATTTTACCGATACCATGTGAACGACACGATGGACGAACATACAACTCTGCCATCGTTCCAAAAGCCCCCTCGGCATAAAGGGCAAATCCCTCATACACAGTAACAAACCCGATTAATTCGCCGTTTTCATTGTCTTGTGCGACAAATACGAAGTTTTTTTCCTGTTCGATAAACTCTGCCAAACGCGCTTTCGTCTCATCAAGATCAAAATGGAATACATCAATTCCGATTCGATCCATAATCTCTTGTAAAAGTTCGCCGACTAAGATAGCTATAGCATCCGATTGATCTTTTATAGCTCGACCAATAATAGTTTTTTGCATTATACATCCGCTTGTTTCTGAAATTGTCGCATCAACTGAATCGTTGCATTATCCACAGAGCCGTTTCGCGCTTCTATGTGTTTGATAAGTGTATCGTACCGCTCTTTCGGTAAATTTTGCCCCGCTTTTACTTTGAGCGTCATCACGTTCGGTACGATTTTATATACCCCCGTTAGCTCCATCATTTTCGTATAAATGGGGTTTGCCGCATCAATGTGATCGTATTTTCCCTCAGGCTGCATTTTCTCCATCAGAGCAGTCAACCCGAATGCTTTTTCGCGTTCATCTTTCACAGGAATCGCTTCACCGCTCATATGCACCGACGTAAAAAACTGTGTCGCGGGATATGCCGCACTGGTATCGCTAAAATACGACGGGATATAGGCATAAGGTTTTACAACCAAAAACGCTACCTTCGAACCTTCACCTATCGCTTCGACCTTTCGTCCTTCAATGCTACCATGAAAGTACACCGCCCCCTCGCGATACGCGAAATTGACCGCTACACCGTAAGGCTCATCACGGCTCATAAGTGATAACACACCGTACTCACATTCGCTTAATACCAATTCGATAGCTTGCGGGTCGGTGACTTCAAATTCTGCACGTCTCATATCGTTTTCCTCAAAAATTTTGTGATACTATATCGCCAATCTGCACTGTGCACAAGTGACAAATTATTTAATAACCATGAGGTCAGTTTATGTATATCCTCGACGCAAATTCGGATATTCCTTTACACATCCAACTCTACGAAGCACTCAAACACGACATCACAACTACTCTTGCCATCGGGAGTAAACTCCCCTCGATTCGTAAAATATCCCAAGAGTACCGCATCAGTAAAAATACCGTCGAATCCGCCTATAATCAACTCTATGCGGAGGGCTACATCGAGAGCCGTCCCAAGAGTGGTTATTATGTCGCCGAAGCAAACTATCAACCGTTTATACTGCCTGAACCGATTGCTATTAACAATAATCCAACCGCATCCTATCTCTACGATTTTTTCCCCGCACGACAAGCAAAAGCTTCCTTTCCCCTAAAGCTATGGAAACGCCTGTTGAGCAAAGCTGTCGATGAAACACTCGATCTTGGAGGATATCCTGATGGACAAGGAGAGTACAGTCTTAGAGTTGAGATCGCCCGTTATCTCACACTCTCACGCGGTGTTGTCTGTGACGCTTCTCGAATAGTGATCGGTGGAGCATTCGTCGATTCCATAAATATTTTAGCCGATCTTCTTCGAGACACTCATCCGCATTTCGCAATCGAAGATCCGGGATATGCCGTTCCCCGTACTGTATTTGAACGATTCGGCTATCACGTTTCTCCTATAGCAGTGGATGAAAACGGGTTGTGTATCGATGATCTAATTCGTTCTCAGGCCAATGCAGTCTATATCACCCCATCGCACCAATACCCTACTGGTGCCGCGATGCCCATCACCAACCGTCTAAAACTCCTTACATGGGCAAAAGAGAACAACAGCTATATCATCGAGGACGACTACGACAGCGAACTCACCTACCGCTCCCGCCCTATCCCCTCACTTCAAGGACTCGACACCGATGATCGAGTAATATACATTGGGACGTTTTCAAAAGCCCTCTCCCCTGCTCTACGGGTCGGCTATATAGTCCTTCCTCATCGATTAATAGACCAATACAAAGCTTTTCACGGCCATTTTTCCCGTGTCAGCCTCACAACACAAAAGACATTAGAACTGTTTTTACAAGAGGGTCATTGGGAACGGCATCTGAGAAAGATACGCAATCTAAACCGTAAAAAGCACGATCTTATGAAACACGCTCTCATCAAATATTTGGGAGATCAAATAGAGATTGTGAGCGAGGGTGGAGGTCTTTGCATCAATATCCGCCCAACAATTTCGATAGATTTAAACCTCTTACGTGAAAGAGCTGAAAATGCGGGACTCAAACTCTATTATACAAACGATTGTTCCTTGATCGGATGGGAGGCGATACGGATGGGATTCGGCGGATTCGAGATGGAGGAAATCGAACCTGCGGTTAGAGCGTTTGCGGAAATTGTTTTAAGAAAAACAATATATAATATGTAAAAATATGTCAATTTGTAATATTTTGGGTATGAATAAATAATTGGCCTAAAAAAGGAACTATTATGAATCGTGAAAGATATTTAGTTAAATCTAATGGTGACAATATTGAAGGTACACGAGTTGGACTTATAAATTTTTTAGAACTTTGTCAAAAGTATGGGAATGGAGTTATTGTAGTTCCTATGCTTCAAAATGTTAACCATTCCATGCTAACTACAGTACTTGGTGAAGAACTATCGAAAAAATTAATCAAAAATAGAACACTTGCAATAGAAAATGGGAAGACAATCAGCTTATGTTCGGCAAATACTCTTAAGAATTACACATATGCCAATGTATATTTAGCTTTATGGGGTTCTAAAGACACTATTCAAGTGATAGAAAAAACCTGCCACAATGGAAAGGCAATTGTTCTAGTAACTTGGATTCCGGAAGACTCGAAAGACTGGATATCACAAAACGCTGTCACTATCGTATATGATGACAATAAAGACTAACAAACGGATGGAACTACTATACGTCGCTTTATAATTGATAACAAAAGAGTGCAATACACAATAAGGTCGGAGAAAATTTGCAAAATACAATCAAATGCTACATGTGCGATAGAAATGCCATTTCATACGAACATGTGCCACCAAAAAATTTATTTCCTGAACAAAAAGATGTTGAGGAAGATTATAGAAAAGATCTTATAACCGTACCTAGCTGTGAAATACACAATAGTTCTAAAAGCGATGATGATGAATTTTTGATGGTTAGCATAGCTGGAATATTTGGTAATAACTCTATAGGATACTTACATAAATTTACAAAGGTAAATCGTGCAATTAAAAGAACTTCAAATAGATTATTAGATAAAGCATTTAAAAAAAGAAACCATTATTACCTGGAAAGAGACAATAAATTTCTTGAAATAATATGGGGAACACCAGATCATAAAAGGTTAATTAACTGCTTTGAACACATAGCTTATGGACTTCATTGTCATCATTTAAAAAAGCGTTTCAAGGGTGAGGTGAAAATTCTTCTTGGTTATCTGCATAATGAAGATGAAAGCAATCATGCTTTTGTACAATTTTTAAAAGATCGTGCAGCAATTGATTTAAAAGATTTGCCAATATATGGTGCCAATCAAGATATTTTTTATTATCAATTTACAGCCCCTGACGAACATGGAATTTATATGGTTCATATGAGATTTTATGGAGGAATCGATATTTATGCGTCATTTCTACCAGAAGACAAACCTAAACCATTCAATCTTGCAATTGAATTGATGAAAGTATGTGATGAAACTATTTTTACTCTTGGAGACAAGGAATATAGAGTAATAAATGCAAATAAATCAGAGAAGCTACTCAGGAATCTGCCTGAGGATTCTTGATTGCTCATTTTAAACGTTATGTACAGAGATAGGAAATATTAGGTGTCTAAAGAAAAAAAAAGTTTTGAGAAAAAAGTAGGTCTTAATCTTCCCCAGACAATAAAAACCAATTTTGATTTTGTTGTCGTAGATTTCTTATTTCAACAAGCATATTTTCAATCATTTTCAAAAAAAGAAAAAGAGGAATATATAGAAGAAATTTTCAACTTATATGATTTTAATAATGATGTAATGAAATTACACTACAAGGAAATGCTCAAAGAAGACTATTTTTTAGACCAACGTATGATAAATTATAAAGGAACAACACCAAGTTCACTTGAAGCATTTTTCATACTTAGTTCCCCTTTCATGCTTTTATTGCCAGTATTATTCTTTAATGCTAAAGATTTAATTTATTCACTATTACTTGAGATTTTCCAGTACTCCAATACTGTTAATATGTTAATTCTTGTTGGCTCAGTTTTTGCGGCATTCGATATTTTTTTTAATCAAACAAAGTTAGTTTCGTTTGATAATAAACTAAAGAATGTATTAAAATACTATGAGAGTTCATATATCCAAAGTATAAAAGCACATATGTTATTACACACGCGCAACACTAAATACGAACTATTGGATGTAATTTTAGTACCTCTCAATGTAACACTGGTTCTTTTATTATTTTTAAAATATTTTGAAATTGATCAAACAACGGTAAATTATATTTCTTTATTATTTTTTTTTAATGCTGTTTCATATTTATCACCAATAGTAGAGTATGGAAAGCTCAAAGCTTTATTGACTTCAGGATATGCTTTCATACTTTTAATAATGTATAACTCAAATCTGATTATATTTTTTGAACAATGCGGGTACTATTTTGTAGATATTTTAATGTTTAGTGCAATATTAAGGATATTAGCACGAATTTATAGAGAAGAATCCGACAATAGAAAAATTGCATATATCCTTTTTTTGTGTTTAGCAATGCCTTATATCATTGTAAAATTGATTTTAAAAAGCATACTTGTTCTTCTTTTTTTTCCGATACACTTCTTGATGAAAATAATAATATTTCTTAAGCCAACAAGTACAATAAGATTGTTTGGTTTTTTATTAGTTTTTATCGGAACATTAATGAATTTTAATTAGTACATAACAAGTAGAGGAGCCAAGCGGGCCACTGATTGCTCATTTTAAATGTTATGCATCAAGGAGATTTTAAATATAAATATAAGGGTCAAAAATAAAGAAATAAAGTTAAGTGTTAGGTAATACATATACCCTCTCACTTGTTTTAAACTGCATCTCCCTCGACGGGTCAATTTTCACTAACTCTCTACGCATATGCCGAAAATAAATATTGGGATCGTAATTCCAACATACAACATACGGGTCAGGCGTTAAATGTTACGATAACGATAAAGCAATAAAGGGGTCAGGTGATACCTATAGCCTCCAAATACTCTTTGGATACCTCAACAATAATGCGCCACCGCTTTCACTACCTTACCACTCTCATCGAAAAAGAAAACCTCTACCGCCTTTTTATCCAACACCGACGTATACGTGAGGGCTATCGAATCCGCTCCAACAAATACGCTATCCAGTACGAAATGTAGATCGCTAAATTTCTCCAATGCCGCCGCCCAATAAGCACCTACCGCTTCTTTGCCTCTTAGCGTCCCGCCCGATTCAGGGCTAAACGCGATAATAAACGGCGAACTCATCTCGAAATCTTCGGTGTAATGGGATAAAATTGCTTCTAAATTATGGCTATTCCACGCCTCGACCCACTCATGGGCGAAACGCTCTGCAAATACTGTATCAATCATTTATTTTCCTTTCACTGCTTTAACTCTCAATCTGACATAATCAACATGCCAACCGTCGTTTTCATCGCACAACTTCGGTTTTGTAATCCTACTAACTTCCTCTTTAAACACACTAAACTCTTCGCGACTCAAATGCGCCGTTACCCCGTTGGCAAAAAGATCAAGCCAGTTGGCAATATCATCCACTGGGGTCGGTCGAGGAATTAACTCGATGTATTCTACTCTAAAACCGCAAGACTCCAAGAGGGTACGATACTCTTCTATACTCGGAAAATACCACGGATCATCAAACACTCCAAATTCAGGGTGATTTTTAAATACCTCTTTCATCGCATCGACGGCGGTTTTACAATTACCTGCCCCTCCAAACTCTGCGACAAATCTCCCATTTGGCTTTAAGGCATCATGGATGTTTTTAACAGCGGTTTCACTCTCCTTGACCCAATGAAGCACCGCATTGGAAAAGACCGCATCAAATCGGTTTTTAAACTCCAACTCGCTCGCGCTCATGACCATAGCATCAATCCCTTTGGCACGTGCATTTTTGACCATCTCGTGACTCAAATCAACTCCCGTTACTTTCGCACCGCTCTTTTGGATTTCAAGTGCCAACGTCCCCTCACCGCATCCTAAATCCAAGATTTCTTCTCCCTCTATCGGAGCAAGCAAGTCAACGACGGGTAATGCCAAGTTCGAGACAAATGACGCATGTTTATTGTATTCCTGCGCATTCCAACTATTTTCATTCCGTTTCATCATCCCCTCATATATTCCAAGCACCTCGTCACTGCTGATCTCACCGCCTCGTTTTTGCGAAATCCGTTTTACCTCGTCGGCAAGCTTTGTCTGCATATCGTTGGGGACATCGATACCGTATATCTCTTTTAACACATACGCCACTCCCCCTTTGCCCGATTGGGAGTTGATACGGATAGAGTCTTTGTACTCTCTTCCGATGTCGCGCGGATCGATCGCCAAGTACGGTACTTCCCATCGTGGATTACTTTGTTCTCTATGATGTTCTATCCCTTTTTTGATGGCATCTTGGTGGGTACCTGAAAATGCCATGTAGATCATAGAACCCACATACGGATGACGTTCGGCAACACTCATACCTGTGATACTCGTGATACGGCTTAATATCGCATCGACTTTGTCTACTCTCAAACACGGATCGATCCCCTGCGAAAAATAGTTGAACGCCAATGCGATCAAATCGACATTCCCTGCCCTCTCACCGTTTCCAAGGATCGTCCCCTCCACTCTCTGAGCACCTGCCAATACCGCCAACTCTGCACTCGCAACCGCGCATCCTCGGTCATTGTGAGGATGGATACTGATGATGACGCTCTCACGATTTTTTATATGCTTGGACATCCACTCGATACGGTCGGCATAGATGTTCGGCGAACACGCTTCCAAGGTGTTGGGAAGGTTCAAAATCATCGGATGCTCCCGCGTCGGTTCCCACGCGCTAATCACCGCATTGGAAATATCACGGGCAAAATCCAACTCGGTTTGCGAAAAGCTCTCCGGCGAATACTCAAATACTACTTCCCCGCAAAAGCTCTGTGCTTCACGTTTGATACATGCCACCCCCTCTAACGCCAACTCAATGATCTGCTCACGACTTCGGCGAAAGACGACACTGCGCTGATTCGATGCGGTCGGATTGTACAAATGCATCGTGATCCGCTTCGCTCCTTGTAATGCCTCGAAACTGCGAACGATATGACGCTCTATAGAGGGGACAAGGACTCCGATAGTGACATCTTCAGGAATCAACCCCTCTTCGATCAATCGACGGCAAAAATCAAACTCCGTCTGTGACGCGCTGGGATAGGCAACCTCAATCTCTTTGAACCCGAACTCAACCAACGCTTTAAAATAGGCAACCTTTTGTTCTATTCCCATAGGGTTTGCTAACGCTTGATTCCCATCACGTAAATCGGTACTGACCCATCGCGGGGCAACTGTGGCAGATTTATCTGCCCACTCTCTTTTATCCAATTTTACCGTTGGATACGGCGTATATTTTGTATGCGTGTGCATAGAGATATCCTCATATAGTTAACAATGAAAAAATGCTGACATATGGACGTATTACGCCCGATGCGGCAAAACTAAAAATTAAAAAAAAGAAATTGAAAAAGTGGAAATTACAGCAGGTTCAGCAGGAGGAGAGAGAGGCTCGCGATACGGTTATCCGTAATGGGTTGTGAAATAGGCATAGTATGACTTTTCATGGTCTCTCCTTTGTATGTATTGTTGAAATTGTATCTGTAAATAATTGAGAATGCAACCCTGTTGTATTCGAATGGATCTTTTTTTAATGGTTATCAAAATATTTGCCGATATATCTCTAACTCCAAAAGGAGGATAACTAATGGATCCAATCAATTCACAAGGTGGAATGGGACCGCAGATGTACGCTTTGAAAAAAGCGATTCACACGCAAGATCAAGGGATTATGAAATTGCTTGAGAGTGCCCCCGTTCCTCAAGATTCAAACGCATCACTAGCTGCCGAGCTGACCGGAATAGGTCAGAATCTTGACATCAAGGCTTGATTTTAGCATTCAGCTAAGCTCAAGCCATCTTGATGCTATACTGATTGCATGAAAGAAATTTACGATAACACCCATTTTAGAATCTCTCACAACGGCGAAGAGATCGATTTTACCATTGACACCCTACCTACTTACGCACCCTTTAATGCGCCCTTTGCCATTCTCACCGCATGGAATCCAAACAATCAACCACTAAGTCTTGAGGAAAACACAACGCGTAACGAAGAGCTCTTTGAGAAGCTTTTAGAGTATGGTCATCCGTTTGATGAAGCATTGGGGTATTTGGAGGAACATAGCGAAGAGAGTTATTGTATTTATGAGATCACGTTTGAAGAGGCGATTGAATTAGCTAAAGCTTTTGAGCAATACGCCATTTTCTATCGCGGAAACAATACTGTCGGTTACTATGAAGTAGAGACATCCCATATAGTAACCGAAAGATCTTTGAGCTTAACGAACGATTTTAGACACCAGGCAATAGACGCATGAAACTCTATATATCTTTCAGTGACTTCTAGATTAAATTTTCGACTAATAGAAATAATTGTTTCAACAAGAATAAAATCATTAAACTCTTTTTTATTTAAAGGTCATAATCCCATACCCTTTGTTCTGATATCCGATTGTGTCAATAAAGCTGTCTTTTGAAAGCCGGATATAGGGAAGCACCTCTTTTGTGTCAACATCGTTTGCCTTCAAAGACATGGCACACGCAACAATTTCCACATTCTTTTCTTCTGAAAGACGTTTCATCGTCTCCTGAGCTTTTTGAATGTATTGAATCTCTTCATTAGCGACAAACTCATCATAATTTCCTAAAACTATCGGAAAACATCCGCCATGTACGGTAATGGCAAAAGTTGCCTTATCCCCTTGCTCTTCTATAAGCTGCAGAGTTTTTTCAATCAATGAGATGCGGCTATGAATATAACGGGCATCATCAGAACTGCAATCGAATACAGCCTTGTATTCTTGAGCATTTAAAACGGCCGCTGATACACACCATAACAAGGCTAGATATTTCAACATATTTATTCCCCCAATGCGAAAACATTGGAGAGGGTATTGATGTAGTTGAAATAACCGGTAATCGCTACTGCTTCGAATATTTGAACATCGGTGTATCCAAGCGCTTTAAGCGCATCGATCTCTTCTTTGAGAATTTTATAGTTCTCTTTTTTCGATGCTTTGATACAGAAATTAAGAAGTGCTTTTTCGGCATTGCTCGTCGTGATGGACTCTACTCCCTCTAACACCTCTTCGATCCGCTGTTCGGAGAGTCCGAGCATTTTAGCGATCCCTTTATGGACGTCGACGCACATTTTACAGCCGTTTTCTTTTGAGATCAAAAGAGCAATTGACTCTTTGGTATCATAGGAGAGATGCGTTTCATTCAATAAAAAACGCTGTACCATCCCATCCGTAGCTAAATAGATATTTTCATCCAAGGCCAACAGTTTAAAAATCTCACCGAGTTTACCCGTTTTTTCTAATATCGGGCGTGCTTTTTCTTGGATAGTGGGAGACATCTCCCCAAATTCGGGTAATGCTATATGGGCCATTGTTTTCCTTTTTATGTGATTGAATTGATTGAATACTACGGTGCAATCCAGAAAAATACACCAAGAGCGACGATGATCAGCTGCAATGACATGATCGCCGTTGTGCCGACAATATTGCCTAATTGGCAACTTGTACACTGTTTATAGATTCTAGACTCATAAAAGGCATAGAAAAAATAAGCAATCATCAAAAGCGGTACGAGTAAAAGGAGATAAAAATCGATTTGATAGAGGATTTGGCGCAACTCGTCTGAAATAAAAAACGGAATAATAAAACTCACGGTAATGATGCTCATCACATATTTAGCTCCGCGTTTGAAATAATCGCGAACAAATACCATTGGGCAGGCACTGCCGTTAGCTATAAGACCAAATTCAAGATGATCGTTAATGCGTTGTTTCATCTCTTTATCAACGCGATCCACAAAAGTACTTCCGAAACAATAATCAAGATGGTGTTGAAAAACACGTGCCAAATCGCCGCAGAGATCTTTGTATTGCGGCTCACCTTTTTCATTTTCAAAAACAACCGTTACATTTTCAAATCGATCAACATCGACGCTTATCCCATCATAATAAAGACTTCGTTCCGTTTGTGTCGTTTGTCCACTGCATTTGATCAGACGTGCATTAATAAATGGAAAGTATTCATCCCCCTCTTTAATCACGATAACGCTATATTGGATACCGATCATAATGGCACTCAATGCCTCCAAATCGTTTGCCTTCATTGTATCAACCATATCGTTGACCCATTGAAGTAACTCCTCGTTAAAAAAGCGAACATTGGCTGAAATCAGACGGATTCGCGAATCTGGATATTTTAGCAAAGGTTGAACCATTCAAGAGCCTTGAGTTTAACAAAATAGGTTAAAGCCGATAAACAATAAGTGTTAAGTAACGCTTTACGTTTTGCATTATAAGGTATAATTCTTTTATTCGTATTAATCAAGGATGTTTTGTGGATTACAAGATCTCAGAATTAGTAGCACTTACCCATGTTCCAAAATCAACTATTTTATATTACATCAAAGAGGGATTGCTTCCAGAAGCAATCAAAATCAAATCGAATGTCCACTGCTACAGTGAAGAACACGTTGAATTAATCAAGTATATAAAATACATGCAGCAGGAAATGGGAAGTTCCATCGAGGAGATCAAAGGGATTTTACAAAATAAAAACCAATCGATGGCCAGTTCTTTTTCGATGCTTGCTCCTCTTATGGAAACGCTAAGTGCTATCCCACCAACAGCAAAACATTACACAAAAAAAGAGTTTACCGATTCTTTCGATATTGATCCTGCATTGCTGGATCAACTTTTAAAAGACGGAATCTTGGTTCCCACAGGGGAGGATGATTTTACCGATAAAGAAGCTTCACTCATTCGTTTGATTGAAGACTACATCGATATTGGTCTTGAATACGCTTTACTCAAAGAATACGTCATACAAGCAAAACTACTCGCCAATTTGGAATGTCAACTGCAACAGCAGCTTTGCAAAAAACGAACGGATGAAACCTTTTCAACCCTTTGGAAAATCATGTTTGAGACACTTTTTAATGCCAAGTCTTATCTTTTCAGTCGTTATACCCATAAAGAACTACTCAAAGTTTTACAAGATGAACTTCAAAAGAACCAGAACCTCTCTTAAAGTTCAAGCGCCAACCATTTATGAGTTTCCAATGCTCTCCCATGTACGTCGAAGTTTTTGAGTGTAATAGATCAAAGCATCTTCACGACCTAGCCGTTTTGGTTTCTCTTTAATGTGCAGTGTAGTACGAAACTCCCCATCAATCATTTTGATACTGGATATCTCATCCATGACACACTCACCATAGGTGCGCCCTTTGGCTGCTTCGGTTTTAATCTGGGAATGAAGTTGTAATTCTTCTATCTCTTCCATTTTCTGTTCTCACCTTAGTCTCGAAGGCTATCAGGGAGATTACGATCACGTTTGAGCGCATCGATAGCAGCATCGACAGCCCGTTTGAGTTTGAGCGCCGCTTCGAGTCCCTCTTTGTCTTTAGTGATGTTGAGGGTTCCCTCAATCCTAATGGTGTCGGTACCGTTTTGAATAAGGAGATTACCGATAGTGAATCCGTCCGTGTCGTTCTCATACGCCATAAAAGGTTGCTGCATAGTATTCCTCTCTTATGGATGTTTATCATTAGCGCAATGATAACATACCTCTAAGCCTCAGCAGCGTTTTATTGCACCTAGTGTTTATTATTCATTCATCGCTCTAAGGAGGCTAAAAAACGCTCTGGGACCATACATACGATCTTCCAATGATCGTAGAGACTCTAAAATCTCAGTTTGTTTGGAGAGAACGATGTAAAACCTTGCCTGTACCGGATTGTGACGGATGATGGTTACCACCGCCCTCCCCTCATACAGCCTCTCGAATTTTACTTTGGCTTCCATCATTGTTGTGGGTCTCATCAGGGTAAAGATACCAAATGGTGGCGATGGATTCTATGGGAAAAAGGTGTTTCAGGAGGAGAAACTTTCCGAAGTCTCCGATATCACCGCTATAGCGATTTTGCAAAATAAACTACTCCGAAGTCTTTACTAATCGATATTTTTGTAATCGACTATGGGGTTTATCGGGGATAGTGTGTTGCACTATTTCACTATCAAGCAATTTATTCATCAGATCATTAAGATAGCGTGTAGGTTTATCTTTACCGAGTTTCTGCGCGATTTGAGACTTCGATAAAGGTCCTTGTTCTAGAAGATGAATAATTTGTGTCGTCATATCCGACTCTACCCCTGACTCTACCCCTGACTCTACCCCTGACTCTACCCCTGATTTGAATATCGTGACTAAAAAGCCGCCGTCTTCTTCAACCATTTGCACATCCAGTAATCCCGCTTCCTGACATGCTTCGATGATTTTGATCGTACCCCGTCCCCAGGAGTCGATATATCCTGCTTTGAAACAAACATCGGCGATGATGGGATTACGTGGACGGGACGGGTGCTGACGTCTCAGCGCATCCAGACTCATTCCTTCCGGGAGTATCCCTTCGTTCCAAATACTAATCTTTTGATCATAGATTCGGATTTGTGTCATGCTTCCCATATAGTTACGATGGACTAGTGCATTGAGCAACATCTCTCGTAGAGCCGCTACTGGGTATTCTCCTTTTTCAATTCTCTGTAACCCTTCAAACTCTATCGGCTTGATCAAAAATTTACGATTGAGCTGATTGGGAACTTCATGCAGCAGTTGAACGAGATTCCCCTCTTCATTCTCCTGAAAACGCAGATTGGCATCATTGATTCCAAAACGTCCTAACTTCACCGTGAGATTTGGATAAAACTTACCGGGATCTTTGCCAAAGAGTATGATAGCGGCACGTTTTATCCCTTTTTCATCGGCAAGACGGAGTTTTTCAAGAATCTGAAATGTCGAAAGACCACTCACATCGGGCAAACGCCCTTTTCCTTCTGCTTCCGTGATAAAGCGATTGAGGCTGGGGACGTCAATATCTTCTAAGGTAGCCAACGGCTCGATCGCGTTATCCCACGTTTTACCCGCTTTTTTGAGCAAAAATTCATTGAGTGCCGCACCGGTATATTCCGTTTTTGTACTGCCGCTTCGATAATAGTAATGACCGCGAAGCGATACGGCTACATCGTAAGGGGGAATGATGATTTCGATATAGTGACCAGTATCTTCTTCTTTCAGATTAACTTCCGCCATGATCCCTAAATGGTTACGAATTTTATTGGGAATATCTTCGAGCAGTTTCTTGGTATCACTGAGACCGACTACCACTCCATTGTCATCAATGCCGATATAGATAGTGCCGCCGTGAGCGTTTGCAAATCCGCATACCCATTCTAGGTATTTATCATGCCAGCTCTCTTTGAATTCAACGTTTTGGCTTTCGTTTTTAAGCAGCATTACATTCCCATATATGAAGCGTTTGTTTGGATATTAGAATTTTATCACTCATTTTATATTTAATTACCACATTCCCTTGTAATACTTATCCTACAGTGATCGTCGAGAAATATGTTAAAATAAATACTAAAGTTGTGCATGCACAACTCTCCTATTTATTCTCCAATGAGCTCTTTAATTTGATTAATCAAAGATTCAACTTTTTCTTTTTTATCAGCTTCTAATCCTAACGTATTAATGAGAATTTTATTTTTAGACACTTCTACTCGATCTTTAGTTTTTGTTGGTTTAGATAACGCTTTTTTTATGGCCTCCAACGCATCGGTTCGTGAAAGGGTCTTAATTTGCGAATAAAGCTTTTCTATAAGATCACTATTTACTTTGTTGAGAGAGGATAAAACTGTAATATCACTGTACCTATCTGCTTTGATTTGATCAAGAAGAGAAGAGGGGAGTCGGAGAACAGATAAGGTTTTAGATAGCCAACTTTTTGACACTCCAATAGCTTCTGCCAAATCATTTTGAGTTTCTACGATTTTATCTTCAAGAATCTTCTTAAATGCAATCGCATTTTCAATAGGGTTCATTTCACTTCGTTGTAGATTTTCGACCAGAGGTAAAAGTGCCAGTTGTGCATGCACAACTTTGTCCATAACCACCGCTTTAATAAACTCTTTTTCAAGCAGCTTATGCGCTTCAAAACGTCTATGCCCAGCAATAATAGTCAATACCTCATTATCCTTGCTGACAACAATAGGTTGTAAAAGACCATTTTGTTCTATAGAGTCCGCAAGCTCTTTAAGTGCAATGGGTTCCATTTCTATACGAGGTTGATAAGGATTAGCTTGTAGTTTAGAAAGAGGGATTTCGATTACAACATCAGGATTTTTTTCGACGGCTTGGATCTGCTCTGTTAAAGCTGCATTTTGTGAGATTTTCTTTGCTAATGAGTAATCAATCTTTTTTCTTGTCATTTATCCCTACCTTACGTTTAATCTCTTTTACAAACTCTTTTAACTCTTTTGTCGATTCCGATTTTTTGTCTAATTCTCTAACACTGAATCCATAAGCAACACTATTTGCAAAGTCAACGCGTCTGCGCATCATTGAATCCATCAGGCTGAAATGTTTAGAACTGTTGATAAACGCGTTTACTTCATCAAATTTTTTCTGATTTGGATTGGTTTTGTTAAGAACAACATTCGTAACAATGCTCACACCTGATTGTTCTGACAATTCACGCAAGATACTCTCATACTTTTGCAGTCCTAAAATCTCTGTAAATTCACTCGATACCGGAGTAATGATGAAATCACTCACTAAAATAGCAAAACGGTTAAGACTTGAGTCAAATCCTCCCGAATCTACAATTACGATTGTCTCATCGTCCATAGATTCAAAATAGTTTTCGAGTTCTTCTGCTGTAGTGAAAATATGAACAGGCAAAGGTGTCTGACCCATCTCTTCTCGAATTTGATTATAGGCAGTTACGGTTTGCTGAACATCCAAGTCTATAACTTCAACGTTATTCTTTCGTGCTAATTCTAATGCTATGTTATAGGCGAGGGTGGATTTCCCTACACCGCCCTTTTGGTGCGATATTGTAATAATCATCTTACATCCCAATCTATTTGCCTTAGTATAGCAAAAATCATGCCCTAGTGTTAGTGTTGTTAGTATTTTTGTGAGTTGAAGCAAAGTATGCTAAAATATCTCATACAATAGCAAAGGAAGTTGATGACTCACCAGTTATACGATATTGATCTCGAACGTACTTTGCTGGCAAGTTTGATATTTGAACCAAATTTAATTAATGATTTTTTTCATCAGCTTAATTCACAAGAACTCTGTTTTCATGAATCTCACCAAGTTATTTTAAAAACTATTTTGAATCTTCATTCTAACGGTGTACCAGTAGAAGAGGGGATGATCAACAATACTTTGAAAAAAAATGGTCATCTTGTTGAGAATGAACTGGTCTTAATTCTCACTGCAACTCCTGTTGCAACTATTCGACCTTACATAGACTCCTTGGGTGAGTTAAGCAACAAACGTCAGTTAACTTCTCTTATTCATTCATTCAATCATGACCTTCATAATGAGTCTATTGCTTCTACAGCTTTGCTCTCAAAGACCCTAGAAAAGTTTGAAAATTTCAGACAAACCCACCGAGTAGAATTGTTTGAAACACATGATATTGTTTCACTTAAAGCGGAAGAGGCTGATTTTATTTGTAAAGAGTGGCTACCTTTTCCTAAAAAAACCGTTTCTCTCATTTCTGCTCCGGGAGGAAGTGGCAAAAGTTGGATGGTTTTACAGCTTATGATGCGATACCTCATTGAATCACCAACAAGTAAAACATTTGCATGGTTATCTGAAGACCCGATTGGATTAACCGCTCATCGTTCTGAAAAAATTGCTTCTTCAATAGTCGCCAAGCCTTTGGAATACTTCAAGGGTAGAATGGCAATTAGTAACAGTCCCACAATCCAAGTATTGATAGAACAGGGTAGGGGAGTCGAAGTCAATGCTTTTTTTAGCGATTTCAAAAAAAGTCTTTCTATTTATGATCTGATTATCCTTGACCCGCTTATCGCCTTCTTCGGAGCAGATGAAAACAACAATGCACATGCTCGAAAATTCATGCAACTATTTACCGAATGGGCTGCAAAAGAGAATAAAACAATTATCTTTATCCATCATAGTACAAAGAACACCACTCAAGCACGTGGTGCGAGTGCGTTTACCGATGCGGTACGCTTAGTCTATGAAGTCAGTGTTGTTACTGATAAAAAAGGAGAAGTTGATGAAACTCGTAGTCATTTACGAAAAATCTCTCTCACCAAAGATAACTATGGCGCTGCAAAACTTTTGGGAGGCAAATATGTTTCACGACAGATTTTTCCCGAAACAAAAATAGACCCCCAATCGTTCATGAAGGATTTCTAAATGGAAAAGCAACAACTAATTTTCAAAGAATTTGATATAGTTAAAAAATTCGAAAACTCGAATGCTACAGTTAGCGAACTACGAACAGGTGTTTTTGCCCCAATTGAAAAAATTAGTTCTACCTCTAAAACCTACACACAATTCATTGAAAATCAAAAGAAACGCTATATAGAAACCAGCTGGGGTAAAACCGTCATCAAAGGTAATATTCTCACTCAAACTCATAGGGATTTATTGGATTGTCTTTTTGCAGGGGCAAAAGAGATTAAAGAACTCGATGGAGGAGCCATCGCTATTTATTTTTCTACCTCTGATATTCTCAAATCTTACAGTGGGACAACATCGCGCAATACTAAATGGCTCAAAGATAAACTCGACGAAATCCAAACAACTGCTATCGAGTTTCGAACGACTGATGGTGAAGACTTCTATAGTTTCAACATTATTAGCTCTTTTGCCTACAGTACAAAGCATAAAAGTTTTGGTATCGTCATCACACCTGAATATCGAAAATATTTCGAAGATCAGCTTACCGTTAATTACACTAAAGAATTACCAAAACTTCTAAAAGTTAAAAGTGCTCTCCTTCGAGCGGTTATCCGCTTCTTTTGGACACATGCACAAGCAAGTACTATGAGTATCGATAATCTTCTCCAAACCATTGGGTTTCCAATGGAATCCATCCGTACAAAACAAACGGCTATCAAAGAGATCCGAGATAGTGCTGAACTTTTGAAAGATTATGGAATCACTTATGAGCCAAAAACAAAATTGATTTACCGTAAAGCTTCTTTCGACAATAGCATTACCTTTATGAGTACTCCAAATAAAACAAAAGAACTTCCAGGTCTTTCTGAGGAATAGGGTGAGTCAAGGGGTAAAGACCCTTGATCTCTCCCGTTCACCTATAGATATCTATTTATTCTATAAATATCTATAAATACCTATAGAGCTTCACAATATGACTTCGTTTTATGAGGTATATGACTTCGTTTTGTCACTAAATGACTTCGCCAAAGTAGTATATGACTTCGTAAGATGTATTAAATGACTTCGCGACTATAGGTCAAATATATATTTCTTCACAATATGACTTCGTTTTTTCTTACTATTCGCATTTCTATATGCGGATAATAATACCAATGTGATCCAAAACGTAGTCAAATTGTGCATGTAATAGGCTAAATCATAAAAATAGTAACAATATTCAATGGATGAAACCAAAGAATATAAATACTTCACAATATGACTTCGCTTTTTGAGTGAAGGGAGGATGTCAGTAGGAGAATTTGATACAAAATTCACAATATGACTTCGCTTTAGAGAGTTACTAGCAAAAAATTCACAATATGACTTCGTAATTACAGCATAGTTATATAAAAAAATAAATCTAAACCCGCGCAGGTGTAGATGAAAAATACTCTTAGAAAATCCCTATATTGTTGGATTTAAGAGACTTTATTTGCAGTTTTTAGGGAAAATAAATGAGAGTGAAAACGAAAAGGTAAGTGATGAAAATTTTTATTTTGTAACCAGGAATTATTTCCCGGCTACTTTTTCTTTGAGAACAGAGCTTGCAGCGAATTTAGCGACAGTTGTTGCAGGTTTGCTGTAGGTCTTATCTGTACCTGGAACTTTTCCTTCTTTAGCAGCTTGAGTAGCTGTTTTGAATGATCCGAATCCCGGAAGTGCTACATCTTCTTTAGCACTTAATGCTTCAGTGATAGCAGCAGTAACTGCATCGATAGCCGCGTCGGCTGCAGCTTTTGAAGAGTATTCTCCATGTTTTTGTACGAGTTCTACAAATTGTGCTTTATTCATGAGTGTCCTTGGTCAATAATTTGAAGGCGCGATTATAGCATGCTAAAGAGGGGAAAGGAAATTTTTGAAATCGATTGATTGTGATTATAAGTGAAATAATAGAAGCAGGGGAGGGGACTTCTCCCCTAGAGTTTAGCGATATACTCAGAAAGTGTTTTCATATCGGCGTCATTAAGAGCTGCAGTCTGACCTTTCATGATAGCACCCATACCTTTGGTATTACGAGTACCTGCTTTATAGGCTTTAAGGGCATCGAGGGTTTTAGCTGAACTCCATCCTGCAATCACTTCTGATTTGCCTAGAGCGGCCTTTTCGCCTTTGGTTCCATGGCATGCAGCGCATTTGCTATAAAGGGCAGATCCATCTGCCGCACCTAGAATTGCAGTGAGTGTTAAAAGGGCAAGTAACGTTTTCATAATCATCCTCCTGTGAGAATCTAAAGGTTCTCTTTTTATATAGGAGAAGTATAAAAAAAGATCGTGGAGCCATCGTGAAAGTAAAGCGCAAGCAATTAAACGTAACAATCATGCCATGATTGATTATTCCTTCCCTCTCTACCGTCCCCCGGCTGAAGCCGACAATATAATCATCCAAGCAACACTCGGATGCAGTCACAACCGATGCAGCTTTTGCACCATGTACAAAACCAAACGCTATACAATACGTCCATTCAATGAGGTACAGCAGGAGGTTGAAGCCCTTGCACACGCGTATCCGAACGCGAATAAAGTGTTCTTAGCCGATGGAGATGCACTCGCACTTCAAACGGATCATCTCGCAAAGTTGTTACGTTTACTAAAAACCTCGTTTCCAAGACTCACACGTGTATCGCTCTATGCTACGGCGCAGAACTTTTTGGAAAAAAGTGTTGATGAGCTAAAAGAGCTTAGAGCAGTGGGGCTAAGTCTGGCGTACTTTGGGATCGAGACGGGGAATGATGAACTGCTGAATAATATCGATAAAGGGGTTAATGCGGATCAGATTATAGAAGCACTCCATCGTGCTTATCAGGCTAATATCAAGATCTCTGCAACCGTGATACTGGGAATAGGGGGGATAGAATATACCCGAGAGCATATTCATGATACGGCCAAATTGATTAACGCCACACCGATAACCTATCTCTCTACCTTGCAGCTAGGATTGGAAGAGGGTGCAAAGGAACGATTCCTAAAAGCATTTGATTCCTTTACTCCATTAAATGACCTACAGATTCTGCACGAACAGCGCGAATTGCTTTCCCTCATCAATCCACCGCAAAAAATCATCTTCAGGTCTAACCATGCCTCCAATGCACTGCATCTCTCCGGTACCTTGCCAAAAGACTCTAAAAAGTTAATGGCTCAAATTGATGATGCCTTGAGGGTAGGGGAGGGCGCTTTGATTCCCAAATGGTTTCGAGGATTTTAATGTTGATGATTTTGGAGAGAAGAGGGGAAAAATAGAAAGTAGAATATTGACAAATCCAAAAAATAAATTCTTAGATTAAACATCCTTCTTCTTGATATTTTTCGAAAATAAAAACCTCTTGAATTTCCCCTGATTCACTGCTAAAATTTCCCCAGTCGCGACCGAGAACGTTCTCACCTTTTGGAAAAGAGCCGTGTAAGACTAACGCACTCTTTTCACTTACAGCCAAAGATCCTGATCAGATTTTTGCCACTGTCGAATTGTAAAAAAAGGCCCAATCAGAGGAGGATCTTCTGATGTCTGATTTCGGATAAAACGAAGTCATGTTGTGAAGAGTGATCTTTGATTGCTCTTCCTTTAAAAGAACGGAGAAATAGTATGAATTTTGTAATGAGTGTACTAATAGTTGGATTGTGTATCGCAAGTGTAGGGTTGATCCTTTATACCCTTAGACGACAAAAACCGCTTGGCAACCAAAAACTCATCGCCCTCATCGATGAGCGTATTGCGTTTAACACTAGAGGCGATGAGATGGAGCGAATTATATTTGGAGGAGAGGAGAGTGTTTGGAACGCTCCACACTACGCCAAACTCAAAGGGGAAGTGAGCGAGCATCTTCGAGAAGTTGAACTTGACAGTGTCATTGTGTTAATCGAGCATCAGCGTCTAAAGATGCTTCAAATTGAGGAGTTGAAGCTGAAATTGCAATTGATGGAAAAACAAGGGGGAGAGAATGAGCACCTTTGATTTTCAGATGATCGGGGTTTCTGCCTTTATTGTCCTTTTTATCATTCTTGCAGGGATGTTTGAGCGACGGTTCGTGTGGATAGGGATTGGAAATATCCTTTTAGTGATGCTCTATTGGGGCAATGATATTTGTTCCAGAAGCGAACGTGTTGCCTTCTTTGAAAATCAGTTCACTCAAGGCCAAGAGATTATCTGCCGTGATGAGCATGCCAAACCTGTGTTGATCTCCCGCTCTAATGGATGGGAGGTACGAGAGCACTATGCGTTTAAAGCCGATCAAGGGATTGATCTATTGGAAGATCTGTGCGAAGTCCCCTCAAAAGAGATACCGGCGGGTATCGCTACTGAGTGGTTGATGGCAGCACTGGCTCTTTTTACGTTGTGGCTGATCATAATGACAATAGTGTTGTTTCGATCTTATGGGAAGAAAAAAGAGCCTATTGATCAAGGAGAGAAAAATGTGTAATATATTCGTATGGATTACGACTATTGTTCTGATTGCTGTGTTGACGTATGCTCTATACATGAGAAATGTAAAAGTAAAGAGCAATGCTGCGCAATTGGAAAAAATCAACCAAGAGCGCGAAGAGACAGAAAAATGGGTACGCGGAGCAGACTTGGCTGCCAAAGACTACAGCTCCGATCCTGAGCTAAAAGAGTGGATGGACTTTGTCGAAGATATCCCCGAAACCTATACACGAAGCGAGATTTATGCGTACGATGAGTTTGCAGCCAATATCGAAGCAGTAATGGAAAAACTTTCCTCCGGTGAACTCGAAAAAATAGGGATCGGTTACAACGATACCCTTTTTGCTGTTGTACTGCCTATTAGAAAAAAAGGAGAAGATCATGAAAGATTCTAAAACACTTTATTTGATCATTGCAATCGGCTGCGGTATCGCATCCGGGTATTGGATGAAAACCCCTTCAGCTGAAAGCGGTCAAGCGGTTTTAATCGCAGCGCTATCACTGGTCTTTATCGGTATCGCCGGCTTGATCGGGAAACGTTTGAATAAAACCTATAATCACCCTTATGAAAACAACCCTGAGCAGAGCGGTCAATAACCGCTTGCGATACTACCGTATCGAACTGATCGATAACCTCTTTGGAGAGAGTCTGCTCATCCGCACGTACGGAAGCCTCCTGCGTGCAAAAGCAACCCGAACCATAACAGAGGTCTATTCGAACCGGTTCGATGCACACAGAGCCTATGAGAAGCTACTAGAGCTAAAAACCCGCAAGGGCTATCGATAAAAGAGCAAACATGAAACGGCTCATCATCTGGGGAGGATTTTACCTCCCCGCACTTGTATTGGCATGGAGAGCTCAGATTCTCACCGATTATCTGCAAAGTATTGTCGGTGTGCTGCTGGGAGCTCTGCTGTGCTATCTCCTCACCCATAGAGAGACTCCGTGGGTGAGAAATCTGTTGGAGCGGTTTTAAACGCTCCGGCACAATATAGAAAGATTCACACAACAATGAAACAACAAAGGAATAAAGATGCTAAAACTATTAGTATTGATCGCACTGGTCTATCTGTTTATTCGCATGCTCCTAAACTACAAAGCGTCATTATCTCCTACGAAGACGTGGAAGCAGAACAACCACAGCTTTATCCACAATTTCGATCTCTTCACACAGAGCGACAATTCGTTTGGATATCACCAAAAATATCAAGGGATAGAGATTAATCCCGCTACCGGTTTGCCTATGATGGGGTGTGTTGATGTCTGCGGTAACCCTTATGGGTTTGATATGCACCACTGTGGCAGCAGTCATGGTTTTAGTGACCATGGAAGTAGTTTTGGAGGATATGGTCATGATGACTAAAGCCAAACGTATTGCCGGAGTATTGCTCCTAATCGATGTGATCGTGTTTGGTTCCAGTGCTCTGTATGCACTGGTCATGAGCACCTACGGAGGATAAGATGACTATTGTCCTCACTAACCATGCATTAAAGCGGCTAAAAAAACGGTTCGGCATTAAATCCAAACCCACGGCAGAGCGTTATGCCGAGTCGATTATACGGGGTGGTAAGTCTTTTGTGCTGGAGAATGGTTGTGTCCGTTATCTCTATCTAGGGCACAGCTATATTTTTACAAACACAACCAACACTGAGGATGAAGCGGTATTGCTAATGCTCACCGCGTGCAATGATGAAAAAAGCAGTGAATACTCTATTTATCGCCAAGGGGAACGTAAAAAACACTCCACCCCAAAGAGGTCTCACTTTCAGCGTTCTATCGCTTGAGATGAGAATCAATCGACTTTAAAAAAATCAGTGATGTCGCATTCGAGAATATGGGCGATCTGATAGAGGTGCTTGATATTAAAGTGCTGTTTATCAAGATAGAGCTCACTCTGAGAGATAAGACCGGGGGATTTGAGATTCATCGCAAATGAGAGATCAAGCTGAGTCAAACCATGGTGCTCACGAAGCGCTTTGACGTTTCTTCCGATACGTCGATACAGCTCATCAACATCCTCTTGGGTAAGATCTTCCAGTGTTCTCAATGCGGCTCCAAATAATTAGTAATTACTATTTAGAGTGTACTTATGTT
>NZ_JAQTYM010000031.1 GCF_028688295.1 Sulfuricurvum sp. | reverse complement strand
TTAATACTCTATTTCTCACAAAGCGATGTCGATAAAAGCATAGAGAACTATTCACAACAGATGAAAGAGAATATTCATCATTCTCTCGATACTTCTTTGATCTCTATGCTTATCTTTTTTATCCTGTTTCTTCCTGTAGCCTATATCGTCTCTCAACATATCAGCAAGCCGATCATGGACTTAACACATCGCGCCCTAGAACTCTCTAGAGGAAACTTCAGCGCCCAAAGTTCTGCGGCAAAAAATCGACAAGATGAACTTGGAATGCTAGAGAGAGCATTTGATACGATGAGTGAAAATTTGGAATATTCCTATACTCGTCTCGCCGAATACAACACACAATTAGAACAAATGGTACAAGATCGTACACAAGAGCTCGAAAAACTCTCCATTACCGATCACTTAACCCTACTCTACAATCGAGTTAAACTCGAAGAGGTTTTCAGTGAACAAATTCAGCTTGCAAAACGGTACAATACCCCTTTTTCTGTTTTATTGTGCGATATCGATTTTTTCAAAAGCGTTAATGATACTTTTGGACATTTAATCGGGGATAAGGTATTGGTGGAAATTGCCGATATTCTTGCCTCAACCATACGCGATACCGATATCATCGGACGATGGGGAGGCGAAGAGTTTTTAATTATCGCCCCTGAAACCGCTCAAGAGCATGCGGTATTACTCGCGGAGAGAGTGTGTAGCGCAGTCGAACAAGGAAGCTACACGAGCAATCAACCTCAAACGCTCAGTATCGGTGTAAGCTGTTTTTCACTTCAAGACAGTGATGTAACAATGATGGCACGGGCAGACAATGCTCTCTATGAAGCAAAAAATAGCGGGCGTAACCGTATTGTTTTTTACCCTAGTTAACTAAAGGAGAGTTGTGTTTCGAAAAATAGTATGGCTAAGCGTTCCTGTCACAATGTTAGCAAATCCATTTAATGCAACACTCGAAGACGAAGTATCGTGGCTAAAAGATGAAACATTCGTGATCTCAGCATCCAAAGTACAAGAGAGTATCAAAAAAACCTCTGCCTCCGTCACGATAATCGATGAGGATATGATCGATAAAATGGGGGCCAATACCCTATTGGACGTACTCAGAGTGGTTCCTGGGCTTGGGGTCTCACAGAGCAATGTCTATGTTGACAAAATAAGTGTTCGCGGTATCGAAACGTGGTTTTCCGAAAAAGTTCTCATCTTGCTCGATGGGCACTCATTGAATTCCGATTTGCTCAACGGCGGGGCATCCAATACCTATGCGAACTTTCCGGTAGAACAGATCAAAAGGGTAGAGATTATCCGAGGACCGGCATCGGCTCTGTATGGTGAGAATGCGTTTACCGCCCTTATCAACATCATTACCAAAGAGGCTCAAGATGTAAACGGGGTTCAAATCAGCACAAAAGTCGGGAGTTATAACACGGCAATCGCGAATCTCCTTGTGGGAAAAACGTATGAAAATTTTGATATAGCGGCAAACATCAACTACCGAGATAGCGATGGATACAGTGCCTATGTAGCGAACGATGCCATCGGAAATAGTGGACATACCAGTCCAACGTCCAAGAGACTCAATACCAATCTCTCGCTAAAGCATAACAATGGTTTTTATCTCAAAGCCAATTACAACAATACCGAAGACGGTCCCCGTTATGGGATTGCACATGCCCTTAATAATGAGGATAAGGCAAAGAGGGAAGCCTACTTTATTGAATTAGGGCATCAATATAAAATTAATGATAATTATACCTTGGATTCACGTGTGTATCATGATAGTTTCATAGCCGACAATCGTTGGGAAATATATCCTGAAGGTTTTCCAACAGGTGCTTATACAGACGGGATGCTAGCAATTTCTGGTTACACCAATAAAAAATCAGGGATTGAAACCTTGTTGACTGTCAAAAAAGAGAACTATACTGTCGTATCCGGTCTATCTTATGAAACTCAGAGACTAAAAGACCCTATCTACAAAGCAAATTACATCCCATCAAGCGGAGCTCCACTCGGTGCTCTACAAGATTTTTCCGATCCGAGTACTAACTTTGTGTCCGAAGCAAATAGAAAATTTTGGGCTGCTTACAGTGAGCTTTTGTATGATCCAAGAGAAGATTTAAGGCTAACTGTCGGTATCCGCTATGATCATTACAACGACTTTGGCGGTGTTTTTAATCCAAGACTCGGCGCAGCATGGGAAGTAAACGAACACAATACGCTCAAACTGATGTACGGAGAAGCATTTAGAGCACCCACATTTGCTGAACTCTATAACAAAAACAATCCGGCACTCGTCGGGAATCCTGACTTAAACCCTGAAACGGTTCAAACATTCGAAATGAGTTTACACAACAATAGTATCGAAAATCTCGAAGCCTCTCTCAATCTTTTTCATAGCACGATCGATGACATCATTTCCGTTTTGGGTACTACCTATACGAATCGTGGAACCATGACCACACGAGGGATCGAGGCAGAGCTAAAACAACATCTCCATAGAGGCTCTTACATCACTGCAAACTACACCTACCAGCAACCTAAAAACGACGATACTCGAAAAATAGCGGAAAACATCTCCCGCCATGAAGGATATGTCGCACTCAACTACCGCATCAACACCGTTTTTAATCTCTACACCGATGCAAAATACATAGGAAAACAAACGAGAAGCACTGCCGATACCAGGGTTCCTGTAGAGAGCAGTATCACAAGCAATGCAACGTTGTTGGCAAAAGATTTATTCCTCAAAGACGTACAAATGAAATTTTCGATCTATAATCTATTTGACGAAAAAAGTTACGATTCAAATGCCCCTTATGATTACCCACAAGCTGGAAGATCGTATATGGCTGAGTTGTCCTATAAATTTTAAAAGGGAATTGTGCATGAAAATTAGAAACCAAAAAGAGTTTTTGACGCTTCTCAAAGGTGCGACTTTCTTAGCTGCAGGTGGTGGTGGACCATTTTCCTTAGGAAAAGAAATTGTTGAAACTTACTTCAAAGATATTAAAGAATTTGAGATTGATATTATCAATTCGAATCAATTAAACAATAGTGAGTGGGTTTCTATTGCGGCAGGGATGGGGCAACCTTCTGCAAGTACAACTTTTTCTCCCCAAGCTGTTGTTAATCCAACAGTTAATGCGATCAAGGCAATGGAAAAGCTCATTAAAGAATTACTCATTACTAAGAACGATAAACGATTTGAAAGTTTTGAAAAGTTCAATGCACTCTCTCCCATTGAAGTGGGTGCTATCAATGTTGCGATTCCACTTATATCTGCCTATATCCTGCAAGACAATATATTCGTCGTAGATGGAGATGCGGCTGGGCGTTCTGTACCAACCATTGATTTGACTCCCTTTGCGACTACACAGCCCGTTATGCCTAATATGGCTACCTCAGATGGAGATGAGTATGAATTTACGGTTATGTCATTAAAAAACTATCAAGATTTAGGGACAGCTTATAGTAAATTAATGGAAGCAGGATTAATAGGTGATGTTACAGGGTTATGTTTAGCTCCGATGAGCGGTGAAACGTTGAATAATGGCAATATTGTCAAAGGAACCCTAACCGATGCTTATAATATCGGCATTATGTTTGAAGAAAATCTCAGTTCAGACGAAAGAATAAAAAAAATTCAGACTTATTTAAACACTAAAGCGCAAACGCCTAGACAGCTAAAACTTATCTGTACAGGAAAAGTAACAGCATACACTACCCAAACGGAGGATGTTACGGATTTAGGTTATTTAACCATAAATACAGATGATAATCGAGTCTTTACTATTTTGATCCAAAATGAAAATATTATCGGTCAATTTGACGATGAAACCTACGTTACCATTACAGGTCCCGATTCTATCTGTTATTTAGCCAAAAAAGATGGACCGCTAGATCAAAATGAAATATATGAAAATGTACTTATTAGTGAAAAATTCTCAAAAGGTGAAGATGTTTACATTCATGTTATAGCGATAGAAGCTGCCGACGTTATCAAAAAGAATGAGAAACTGATGGCTAGTTGGAACGCTGCTTATAAAACAAGTCGTTACTATGGTCCATACAGTGATAAATTATGGACTGAATGCAAATGAAACTCCTCTCCTTGATCCTTTTGGTTGTCACGACACTGTGTGCTGAAAACACTAAAGTGTACCTCTACACACCGGAGATCAATGTCAATAATTTTAAATCGCTCAAAACCAGTTTCGATACCTATCTCAGCACGTATGGGGAGTATGAATTTCAACCTTTTAGCGATAAAGAGACCTTTGAAAAACATTTGAAAAAAAGAGAATCTATCGTGATCCTATCGAGTTGGCACTATCGTGAAATCGGGAAAAAATATAATCTCGAAGCGATGCTCGTAGCCAAACACAAAGGTAGCATCACCGACCGTAAAATCCTCGTTGGTAAAAAAAACATGATACTCAAAGGGGTCGTAACTTCAGCATATCCTAAAGAGTATACCAATGAATTATTAAACACTATCACTCAAGAAAATGCAAAAGCGCTCTCCGTACTCAAAGTTCCTAAAGAGATCGATGCCCTGATGAGCGTCGGATTCGGGATGAGTAAGTTTGCCCTAGTCTCCAAAGACACCTTTGAACACCTCCAAATTATCAATCCCGTTTTATCCAAAGAGCTTAAAATCTATTACGAATCTGTTCCTGAGTACCGAATGCTTTTAGCCTGTAATGCAGCAGAAAAGTAGAGAATAAACTCATCACTATCTTCAAAAACATGGAGCAATCAGAAAATGGGAAAAATATTTTACACATGATCGGTATCGATAAGTTGGTTTTCCTAACACTACCTAATCCAGAAACACTCGGGGATACAAAATGAAACTATTATTACTCATCTCACTTTTTATCCTCTCTCTACACGGACAAAATGTATTGGTCATCAATTCCAACTCAAATATTATAAAATACAACGAAGCGGTAGAAGAATTCAGTAAAACATTTCCATCACCTTTCAAAACACTCGATATCACCGACAAGAGTTCTAAGGAGATAAAAAAAGCTTTGTATGACGAATATCCTGATGTTGTTTACGCAATCGGTGCAAAAGCTTACCAATATGCCCATGAATACATCCCTGAAAAAGAGATCTATTTCAGTTCGATCATCGATTGGAAACGGCTTCCTACGGTTCCTAAGCAATATGGGGTGTCCAACGAACTGCACAGTGGCATGCAACTCATTTTAATAAAAACGCTTTTCTCGGATGTCAAAACTATCGGTGTACCCTACAGTCACTATACCCAAAACACCCTCAACGACCTTATCAAAAATGCTAAAGAGATTGGAATAGAGATTAAAGCTATCAAAGTCGATGAAGCATTCGATCCACATTCGTTGAATAATTTGTTACAAGAATGCGATACGATGATGATTATCGCCGATCCTCTGGTTGTCAAAAATAATTCGGTCATTGAGTATGTATTTGCATCGGCTAAAATAAACAAAAAACCGATTATCGCCTATCATGAGCTCTTTATCCAGTACGGTGCGGCGCTCGTCATCTCAGCAGATCATCCAACCATCGGAAGACAAATTGCCGCAATGATTGTTGATCCTGATAAAACAGAAAACATCCAATATCCTGCCGGAACCAATATTATCGTTAACAAAAAAGAAGCTAAAAAAATCGGAATCAAGTTCTCACCAGACATCTTATCTACAGCCACAGAAATCATAGAATGAATCTAACCAAAAAACTGATCATTGCTATTTTGTCCATCACGATACTCATCGTTTCGGTCTTTACTTATCTACAAATCAGTGAACAAAGAAAGATTTTAAATGATGAACTACAGCAACGAATAACACTGATTCGAACCCATTTAGAGTCACAAGCGCAAAGTGATATCCGGTCATTAAAATATGAGGTTGAAAATGATCTTTCCGCGCTGAATTTTTCCCATATCGATTCCGTTTTTACCAACTTAGTGAACAAAAAGGAGATTGATAGCATCGTCATGTTCAATCACGACCGTTCGCAAAGACTTTATTCCGGAGATGGAAGCTTTCAGGATCGCTTACCTCCGATTGGAGGGGATACGATCACCTATCTTGATCAAGATCATTTTATCGTTTCAACCCCAATCATTTTAACTCAAAAATGGGGAGAACTCCATATCATTTATTCACTGGAATCATTGCGCGAAGAGGTTCGTAAAGCTCAAGAATATCAGAAAAAACAAATCCAATCCAGTGTCGAAAAAGCACTTTTGACCTCAGTAGGGTTGGCGATTCTCCTACTAATCCTCAGTTATCTATTTGCTCGTAAACTCATTCGCCCAATTTTAGTCCTTACCGAAACCACCCAAAATATTGCCAAGGGGAACCTCTCCATCGGCGATACTCTCACAACAATCCAATCAAACGATGAGATCGGTCTGTTATCCGCATCGTTCATTGATATGGCTCAAAAACTTGACGCATCGTATCAAGAGCTTCAAGAACTCAACAGTTCACTAGAAGAGCGTGTTAGCGAAAAAGTAAAACGGATTCGTGAACAAGAAAAAATGATGATTGCACAATCTCGACTTGCCGCTATGGGTGAGATTATCAGAATGATTGCCCATCAGTGGCGACAACCCTTATCCACAGTGACCCTGATGATTGCTAATGAAAAACTCACGGCAATGACTAATTCCAAAGCGCCCTACCCTTCGGAAAATGTGCTTGATAAAATTTCCGAGACTATCCTTTATCTTTCAAACATGATCGACGATTTTCAAACGTTTTTCAAACCAGATAAAGCAGCCGAACCGATTTTAATATCCACCCTTATCGATCGAACACTACAGATTATCCAAACACGTCTTACTTTGGAAAAAATTTTCATTGAGATAGCCGAATACCCTGATGAAACCATCCAAACTTACACCAATGAAGTGATTCAAGTCTTTATCAATATCATCAATAATGCTATCGATGCCCTTAGAGAAAAAGAGGGAAATAGGACTTTACATCTCACGATATCCCACAATACAAAAGAGGTCATTTTCAGTCTAGAAGACAATGCGGGAGGAATACCCCCAGACATTCTTCCTAATATTTTTGATCCCTATTTCAGTACAAAATCAAAAAATGGGACAGGGGTAGGACTTTATATGGCAAAAATGATCATTGAAAGACATATTGGCGGGAAATTAAGTGCCGCTAATACGTTGGAGGGGGCACAATTTACCATCGTCCTTCCCAAACAACCGATCGTGATTGAAACACCAACAGAGTAATAATTTTATGAATGAATCTAACCATTTCAACTTCTATTTATCAATGCAGTAAAAAAAAGGGACGAAATTTTATAAAAACGGAGTGTTGTACCAAATTATATTGATGATGCCCATCGAAAGTGCCATTAAAAAGAGATAAACGAGCCCTCCTCCAATAGAGAGAAACAATACATTGTAATACATATAAAGACTCCTTGAAACATAATAGAGCTTTAGGAGTATATTAAAAACTCGATGAGTTATTATTTAACAATTATAATTAATTAAAATGTTTCTTTTTCTTGCCTATCATCTATCCGAAGTGTGTTATCATTTTCATTATGATAAATCTAAACACTGATACTCGGCTCAACATCCTCCTCCCCAATATGAACAAAGCTCTCGATGAAGTGGTTAAAAATGCTACCCCCCAACAGCTCGAAACACTAAAAGAGGGAAAAGATATTAAATCACTTCTTTCTTCGGTATTTCAGGATAAAATCTCCTCCTCAAAATCCGATACCCTCTTGCTTGATCTTCTCAAAAACAGCAGTGCTTTTAAACAGATGGGTAACCTCTCGGATTCACTTAGTACACTCATCAAGGAGCTCAAAAACTCTCCTGATTTTACGGCAAAAAGTGCCGTATTGGAAAATTTTCTCAAAAACATCACCACCATAGATCCCCAATCACTCAAATCCCAAATAGCAAACAGCGGTGTCTTTATGGAATCCAAAATAGCGCATGCACTCGAAAAAATACCCAATCTGACCCAAACCCTCGAACAACTCAAAACAACCTTGAGCAAAGATCCATCGCCGATGAGTAAAACTTTGCAAGAGAAAATTACAACGCTTCTTTCAAGCCCTCAGCTTAAAACCGCTTCAAACGAACCTCAAAGTGCCCTAACATTAAGCAATAGCCTCAAAGAGATGAGAACCTCCCTCACGGCTCTCCTCTCCAAAAGTGACCCTCTCTATTCCGCTGAAGTGAGAGCTTTGAGCCAGCAACTCGATACCCACACTACGGTGCAGGAGCTAAAATCGACACTCTCACAGCTTTACGGTTCCCTTTTACGCTCGAACACTTCCGAAACCAACACACTGCTCGATGGGATCGAAAAACTACTCAAAACCCTCTCATCTTCCTCGGGTGATGAGCTCAAAACCTTTAGTGAAACCCTCAAATCCGCCATACACGAAGGCAATATCACCAAAGAGGCATCCGCCATTCTCGCTAAATTAGGAGATTTTACCAATCCCAAAGAACTGATGAATGAAACATTTTTAAAAGAGTCCATGAGAGAAGATCTAAAATCCAATCTTCTCACCCTCACCGAAGAGCTCAAAACGTCCACTGAACCCAATGCCTCCAAAATACTCGATCAGGCGGATAAATTGTTGAGCGTGATCGATTATCACCAACTCACCTCATCTCTCAGTGCATCAAACTCGCTCTATTTCCCTTTTTCATGGGATCAGCTCGAAGAGGGTTCTTTGGCATTTAAAAAATCAAAAAATCAAAAATTTTACTGTGAGATCAACCTTCGCCTCAAAGAATATGGTGAACTAAACCTCATGATGGCACTGTATGAGGAAAATCAGCTCGAAATCCAAGTCCACACCGAAAAAGAAGAACTCAAAAATCTGATTCAAGAAAATATCGCAGCATTACGCAGCGTTCTCATCGAAGCACAACTGACACCGCGCACCATCCGTATCCACCATAGGGACGAAAAAGGAAGTGAACAGCAGATGTATGAGGGTGATGATTTTGGGAGCTCTGTAGGATTTGAGGTGATCGTATGAAAAAAGCGGTCGCAATGCGCTACGATCCAGAAAAAGAAAATGCCCCCCGTGTCATCGCATCCGGTAAAGGAGCTACGGCTGAAAATATCATCAAAATCGCCGAACTTCACAATCTCCCCATCCGCAAAGACGAAGATTTAGTAGAGCTCCTCAGTAAAGTAGAAATCGATAAAGAGATCCCCGAAAAACTCTACGTCGCGGTGGCAGAAGTATTCAAGTTTATTTACAAAATTACAAATCACCGATAACATTATCCACGATATAATCTTCTAAATCGATATCCTCACTCTCTAAAATCGGATTCAACGCATGCATTCCATGAGGACGAACACTATGGGGATCTTTACTAATCAGAGGATGCCATGAGGGGAGTGCTCTCCCCTGCTGACGCAGACGATATGCACAGGTTTCCGGAAGCCATGTATACTCCGCCGCACGCTCTGCGGTGAGTCTCATGCACCCCTCTACTCTCTCAAAGCGATTAGCGTAATCGCTGCATCCACCTGCACCAATGTCGTAACAATGGCACGCGACACGGGTCAGATAGATCGGAGCCGTATCGTCATCTTCATCCTGAAGACGGTTCAAACAGCAGAGACCACACCCGTCGCACAGTGCTTCCCACTCGTAGGCGTTGAGTTCTTCAAGTGTTTTTGTTTCCCAAAAAGGGGCAGTTTCATATTGTTTCATAACCGAAAAATAGCATATTTAGGGTTAAACTCTTCCATCCACATCTCATCAAGTGATCACTTTTTCATCACATTATGTACTACAACCGTAATCTAATTACCCTACAATACTGTTATGATGTACTTACTAAAAATTTTACCGTCTTCATGGTTTTTCACATTCATGCTGCTCAGTATAATCGTAATCCAAACCTATGGAGCCGAGCTCACTAATAAACAAAAAATAACTTTAATACAACCTATCGAGCATCATGCAATGATTTATGGAGAGGGTCAGAAAAAAGTGTATGTTTTTGTTGATCCGAAATGCCCCCATTCACGTGACTTTATGGCTATGATTAATGAAAATGAAAAAATGCGTACTATTTATCGGTACTATATCTTTTTTTACGAGCTGAAACGTTTCCACTCGCATGATCTTATAGCAGCGATATACATGTCACCTGCACCGTTACAACAAACGTTAGAAGTGATGGCTATGGGTAAAGATATCTCAGAAAATATCCGAACTGAACCAAAAATTGAAGCAAAAATCGATGAAATATCCGATGTGGCTGATGCCATCGGCGTATCAAAACGTCCCTACCTGATCATTATGAAGGAGAACAATTAAACATGTATTACCATACTCCCGACACATCCCGATACATTACTGTCATTCGGAGATTTCGAGTCGCCATCATCACGTTATTTATACTCATATCAACCTCATCACTCTATTTCTTGAAACCTCAAATGATCTCATCGGATACGGTATTTTGGCTCAGTGAATCCAAACAACTTCAAAAAAACCAGGAACAATCGTATACTACGACGTATGTAGGACGTCTGAGCATCGAGATTCCCAACTTTAATGAGAGATCAAAAAATAGACTTCAAAAAATTCAAACCGAGCTTGAGCGTATCGATGGAGTCGATCAGGTGGAATCACTTTTTTCATCCTATATGATTTTTAATGATCAAACTTCAGAAGAATCTGCTTTAGTCAAAGCATTGCCAATCAAGCAAATGAGCGCAGAAAAAATTATCACGTTTGTTCAAACACTTCCTGATCCCTATCGCCGTTTTGTCAGTGATGATTTTCATCGATTTCATTTTATTATCCATTCTCAACATCCTATTCAAATCGATGCCTTAACTATCCCTTTTGAATACGATTATTCCGAACCTGACATCGAAGCCAAAACAGCCCATTATCTTTGGTATATCGCTATCATCATAGCCGTCACCATCGCGATGTCTCAAATAGTCTTTAAGAATACAATTGCAGCATTAGGAGCGATCAGCGTCACTATCATCACCCTTATTTGGACGTTCTCACTCATCTATGTGTTGACTGGAAACAAACAAATTCATATCGCCATGAGCCTCATGGTAGTTAGTATCGCTATCGGGCACTATCTCTATTTTTATTATCGCTGGCATGTATCACAGCTTAAAAGTGACCCTAGCCGTGCTTTAGAAAAAAGTATCAATCGTAATCTTCATCCTGCACTCTGGACACTTCCGGTACTGCTCATCAGCTTAGGGTCCCTCCTTTTTGCCAATTCACCAATCGTTACCATGATCAGTCTCAGTCTAATGATCTCATCCGTTGTTGCCTACGTAACCAGTATTATATTTTTACCTGCGCTGCTCAGCTATTTTTCCGTTTCACATCCAAAAATCGGTATTGCACGGGTTTGCTATTGGTTCGCAAACCAAGAAGTCCATTACAATCCGAAACTGCTCCAAAAATTTATGATTTTGACCCTGATAATACTCCTCTTTATCGGTATTCGTTTTTACAACTCTCCCGCTTTTTTTGAACAAAATGTTGACTACAAAACCATGACATTGAAAGTACCCTTCAATGAAATCGATCTAAGCATGCTCAAAAAAATTGAAACGTTTGAACAGGATTTACGCACGCACACCGATGGTGTGGTTAAAGTCGATTCTGTTATCACAATACTCAAACAACTCAATTTGGCCAATACACCAAAAACACCTTTGGATGAACAACGTCTATTACAAGCCCTGTTTTTTCTCGAACTGTATGATTTGGAAAAATCTTATATGGATGCAGATTCTCTGAATATCACAATCACCCTCAAAAATGCTGATCATTCTTCGGTGATACAGTTCGTAGAGCACTACCAATCTTTTCCTATCTATATGACTGATACGGGAAGTCTCTCTCAAAGCTCCAAGATGGAAAAAATGTTTCTCCTCATATCATCGCTTCTCTCGGCACTTTTGATAATCTCACTAGCGATGGGGATTATTTTTCGATCATTCAAAATAGGATGGGTTGGTTTTGCGGCAAATGCTATCCCTTTGATCTGGTTTATTTTGTTTATGATCCTGTTCAAATTTGAGCTTACCATAGAAGCCTTAATTGCTATGACCATATCGGTTGGATTAACCTCAGATACGATCATCCATTTTGGATACAAATATTTTAGAAGCCGTTATTTTGGGCGTACCCGAAAACATGCTTTGGAAATCATGTTTTTCTATGCTGCCGTTCCTGCGATTATAAGTGCTACAGTACTGATGATCGTCTTTGCATTATTGACGTTTACTCAGCTGCAATCGCTACAGCTTATCGGTGCATACGGAGCTGTTTTGATGTTTATCTCTCTTTTAAGCGATCTTTTTATCCTCCCGGTTTTGCTGCTAGCCGTCGATAGACAGGAAAAACAACCAAACATTCATTAGGGTGAATTTGGATATCATGAGGATAAATAAAAGGATACATTATGACAACCGAACAACCATTGAGTGAATTATTACGTGAGTGCGCAGACTCTATCGGCGGAAAAAACTTTTTTCTTACCCTAGCTGAGACAATTCGTACCACCCGTGAGGGAATCATCGTCGGAGAGAAAAAACAGATCAACTACACAAACGGAACGATGACATGGAACAAAACCCTCCATGCCGATAACTGGAGATTGTTGGTCGAATCAGCAAAAGTACGCACCAAAGATGGCAATATCCTCCTAAGCGCAGAGGACAAACGCCACAAAAACATCCTCAACATGATCCGTACCCTCAAACCGCTCACGTTTACTGTAAGCCCGACGAACAGTACCGATGGAGAGGGATTTAGTTTTAGTGCACTAGAGGTCATCGATGATAAAACAACGCATATATCGCCGCTTTTTAAAGCAATGTTTGTTATGCCGATGGATGTATTGAAAAAGAATATAGGGTAAAGGGATTGTTTAAAAGGAAAGAAGTGGAGCGGGAAACGAGACTCGAACTCGCGACATTCAGCTTGGAAGGCTGACGCTCTAGCCAACTGAGCTATTCCCGCATCACTGAGAGGATTATAAAGTAAAATCCCTTAAAATTACCCTATTATGACCTTATTTTTTCCCGATTCTTTAGCTTGATACAATGCAATATCGGATCGCTTAATCAAAGATTCAAGACTCACTTGCTCCGAATATTCGACCACACCAATACTTATAGTCACTGTACCCATAGGCTCAATAGGGGTTTGAGAGACATAATGGCGTATTCGCTCTGCTATCTCTCCTGCTGTTTGAATATCGGTGTGAGGAAGTAGTATCATAAACTCTTCACCACCGACTCTGCCAAATACGTCGCTTTTACGTAAGCATACTCCGACACGTTTCACTACTTCGATTAAAACAGTGTCGCCGATATCATGCCCATAGGTATCGTTGATCTTTTTAAAATTATCCAAATCAAACATGATAAGCGAAAATTGCTCTTTATAGCGATCCGTTTTCTCTTGTTCCATCCCTAACATGGTAAAAAAAGCGTATCGATTGTGTATCCCCGTCAACGTATCGGTCATAGCAAGTTTTTCCATCTCATCATGGGCGATTTTTAACTCTTCCGTCCGCGTAGCAATCTTCTCTTCCAATGAGGCATTTAACTCCGAAAGCTCAAGATTATGCCGTTCAATATCTCCATGCAAAAGTTCAAAATGACGTTTCAAGCGATAAGAGATATAAAAAGAGACCATTAATGAAACAAGGAGGAAAAAAACTGAAAAAAGGATGATTTTTTTGAATTCATTTTCATAAAGTGCTAAGAGTTTTTGTTTTTTTACTCCTACTGCACGATCAATTTCATCCGTATAAAATCCGGTACCGATAATCCAATCACTATTGGGTATCGTTTGAACATACGAAAGTTTTGTCTCTGTTTTTCCATTGCTCGGATTTTTCCACTGGTACTCGCTAAACTCGGACGAATGTGTTCGAGCTTTTTCTAAAAAATCCGAGACGACATCGGCATGCTCACCCTTGAGCAGATTGGTATTTTCTAATTCACGTTGATTAGGGTGGAGAATACTATTACCCTTTGTATCAATAATAAAAAAGTACTCTGATCCTTTTTGGTTAATATGACGTAAAATATCAATAGATGATTTTTCGATCTCTTTGGTCGTCGTGTCCAAATATTCACTTGATCCCAGATACCAGTTAAAATGTCCGAAATTTTTTACATACGCCATCTGTTTAAACTGTATACTCCGGTCATACCCAGGTCTCGTAAACGTATCCCATAAATACCCATCCCCTTTTGTACTCACAAGCTTTATCTCTTCTCTGATGACAAAACGCCCTGTTACATCTTTAAAATCGATAATGCTTTCCCCCTCTAAATGGCGTAAGTACTCTGGAGCAAGAGCAAATGTTCCACTTTTATCGAGAATAAAAATAAAACTTTCCCCTTTGTTCCATACCATGGGGCGAAGCGCATCGATAATCATCGATTGTATTTCACCATCGTTTTTTTTACCTCTATTTTGAACATAAATCGATTGAGCGATATCGTATGCCCTATCAACTCGATCTTTTACTTTGGTTTGAAGTCTTTGTTCTATCGTAGAGCGTTGATAGGTAATCAGTTCGATCGCCATGTTTACTTTGGAAACAATACTTTTTTGTTGTTCGGAAATTAATCTTTCGCGAATATTTTGGAGACTTTGATCCAAAATTTCCTGATTATGTTGGATACTAAGCACAGAGATAATAATAGTAATGAGAGGAATGACCAGAAAGGGTGCGAAAGTAATAAAACGGACTAAAAATTTTTCATTTAACATAGTGATAACTTTTCTCTCTTACTTGAACTTAATTATAGCTCAAGTTGGAATCATTTGTTATTTTATAATCGTTAATATTTATTCTATTCTCTTACCGACGATGTCTCCAAAAAGTAATACATCTTCTAAAATTGCTTTTTCGCAAAGTCCATCTTCATCTAAGTTAATCAGTAATTCACCATTGGAACTACTGAATATTCTGTCATTTAAAATGACTTTGACAAATACACCATCTTCTATTTCTAACTCTTTTGCCACTCTCTCCAACTCTTTTCCTTTTGGAAATACCACATCGATACGACCGTTATTTTTATTCGCACCGATTGCATATAAAACTTGGTTTTGGCGTAATTTCATGTACTGTTTGACATTAAAAAAGAGACTTAAAATATCTTCAGGAGCATAAAAATCATTGGTCTCTTTATCACCGCGATCTTTACCTTCTATAACCTCTTTTAAAACCGTTTTCTTACGATGATCAAACGTATAAAATTTCGTTGTTTTTTTCGAATTAGTACGTCTGGTTTTGTTGTATTTTTCGGGAATCAATTTTCCGTTAACAATCGTTCCGTGACTTTCATACACTTCGACACGGTTATTGCTGAGTAATTTAGCGATTCCAGTGGTTCGTGCTTCGATACGGATACTGTAGGTATCATCATCACGTGTCTCGAACCGTGCATCAGCTATCCCCAGTGTCTGAAAAATACCATACGATACTTCATATTTAGCGGTAGTGACTTTCGCACTGACTATTTGAGACAATACGATGAGCAGAAAAATAATTGTTTTCATGGCTAAATCCTTTTGTGTAAGCCTATAGGAGAATCGTGGAGGATTTGCGAATCAAAGACTCAAAAACAGTGATCCTGCCCCTTTAGAGACAATTCCCAGAGGCACTTTGATCCCCTCTTCCATATGATCAGCGAAGATACGATTGAGCCACACACGGTTGGTTTGAACTTTTTGGAGAATGAGATATTCCTCTTTATCGATTGTCAGGGTCATGTAAGAGCCGATCGATACATTTAGAGGCTGTTTTTCCCCCTCAGGCATCAAGACAAAACGGAGCGTTTTTTTAGTCGTATCAACGGTGACGTTATCGACTTTACCGTATCCTCGTGTACTAAAGTAAAGGGAGACGGCAGAGGTGAGTAGTTTCGAGCGGATAGAATCCATAGTGGAGAGTTCAGCGCCGTGTACACTCCCGAGGGTCAATACTAAAATCAATACGAAACGTTTAAGCATCTGATTCCTTTTTAAAAAAAGAATTATAGTAAAAGAGAACTTATAGCCGCAATTTCAGATGCCTTCAACTCAAACCTAAAGATCTCTACATCTTCGTTTATATGCTGCTGCGATGTTGATCCGATCAGCGGCACAATACCGACATGATTCAAATAACGATAAAGTATCTGTGCTTCGGTCACATTGTACTCTTGTGTCAGTGCGAAAAACTCACGGCTTTTTAGGAGATGCGGGTTGGCCGTGAGGCTCCAAAAACTCTGGTAGATGATACCCACTTCATCGCACCATGATCGTAATTCGATGTCGTATCCACTCTCAGCATAAAAGCGATTTTGAACCACCGAGGGTTTCACCTCACTCTCTCGGTAGAGTTTTTGGAGCAGTTCCAGATCATAACAGTTGCTAATTCCCAGCTGACGCGTACCGCCGCTGTGATAAATTTGCTCCATTGCACCCCACACCTGCGAGAGATGCGAATAGGGAAAAAGTGGTGAGTGGAGAACAAGCGAATCAACATAGTCGGTTTGTAGATTACGTTGTGACGCTTCAAACGACTGTGCTACCTGTATCGCCAGAGGCTGTGTGGGATCATAAGGGATACGATGCGGGTCTTGGCCTGCGAGGGGGGTAAATTTGGTTTGGAGAAACAACTCTTCACGTGTAATTCCATAAGCTGCCAACCTCATCAATGCTTCACCCACTAGAGGCTCTTCATAGTGTTTGGGTTGACACGCGGTATCTATCCCTCGAAATCCGCTCAGAACCGCCATCTCCACTAAATCAGCCGTCCGCTCTTTTTTCCATGCGGTGCCATAGATGAGAGCGGGTATTTGAACATTGTCATTAGTTATTAGCGTCGGTATCATAGAAAATCCTCGATCTAAAATTATTAAAACAGTATAGTGTATGCACATTCGAATCCAACTTTAAAAAAGGATATTTTAAACTAGCTTCAAACGAATTTCAAAATTAGATCTAGTGGTATAATTACACCATCTTAAACCTAATACGAGTAACATGAGAACCCAAAGAGTACCGTTCGGATTCACAGATCATCCGAAAAAAAATGCCGTCTTTTTAGCGATCTACGTTGAATCGATCTCTCCGTGGAAATACTTCAAAGACGATATGCAACATATCAAATGCCCTGCCCTGATTATGATCGACCGATGGGATGGACGGATGGGATTTCCGGGTGGAACGGTCAACGAAGGTGAACATCTCATGGAGGCACTGGTACGTGAGATCAAAGAAGAGATAGGAATCACTATCAAACCGACACAAGTCCATCCAATCGTTAGTCATGAGAATCGGATCGTTACCCACTTCTATGGGCTTAAAGTACTAGAAGCGGAATTTTTGCATATCTACTACCATATCCTCAACAACTTCTCCCGCTCCATCTTATTGCACGCCTATGAAGAAGGTGATGAGTCACACTTCATGTCGGAAATTACAGGGATCAAAATCGTTCCGCTGATCCAACATGAAAAAAAAGGGATCAATCGCTTTTTAGAAAACTCGTTTGCCGGAGCGACACGCGAGGATTTGGATATCCTTCTCACAGAGGTCTTACATTTAAAATTCGATTGATCGTTTCGTTTCTAAAAGAGGGTATAATCCACCATTATATCCCTAAGAGGTACTTATGGCACTCTCGGCTGATCAAAAACAACGTATCAAAGATTCCACCCTTCTCTACCGTAGTGAAATCAATCAAATCAATGATTGGATTTACAATGAACCTAATGATGAACGATGTGAACTCTTATATTTGCTTCGTGCCCTCTCAACAATTGAGCATGGTGCAAGAATCGATCTCTTCAATGAAAATCACTCTGAAGCGTCTCTAGAAGAGATAGCACAGCAAGTCAACCGCTATTTTCCCGAAAAAGACGATGCCGAACTTTTCGATGATCTATCGATTTTAGAAGATGATGTACGGGAACACTATTTTAATGATCCTCAAAAAGAAAAAAAAGCTTTGTTAACACAGCTTGGTTTAGAACTTTAGGAGATGCTATGAAAACTATCATCTTTATCCGGCACGCAAAATCGGATTGGAATAACCTCTTTGTGCGTGATTTCGACCGCGAATTAAACGAGAGAGGGATGCGTGATCTTCCAATAATGGGAGAGGTACTGTCCAAAAAAAATCTTCACCCGCAGAGAATGATCTCTAGCCCTGCTTTACGGGCAAAACACACAGCTACCGCCATCGCTTCCTATCTCCCCTATCCCGAAAACCAGATTATTTATGACCCTACTCTTTATGGAGGCAACATCACTTCGATCCTCGAGCTTATTGCATCAACCCCTCAAAATGTTCATACTCTGATCCTCGTTGGGCATAACCCAGAACTCACCGAATGCGTTAACTATTTCTCTAACAGCGAGATCGAAAATGTCCCGACATGCGGCGTAGTGGCAATGCAGCTTAAACACGATACATGGCAAAGTATCGGCGAAGATTCGGCACAACTGCTCTATTTTGAAAAACCGAAAGATTACCGACTCCATTAAAAGGGTTAAAAAAGTACGATTAATGAAAGCCTTTATGATTCTTTTTGTCCTTTTCAACCTGATAACTTTTGTGGTATTTGGCTATGATAAATATTTAGCCCGTACCAACCGACACCGAATCAGTGAAAAAAACCTTCTAATCCTAGCACTCATGGGTGGCAGTGTAGGAGCAATCTTCGCCCAAAAAATATTCCGCCACAAGAGTCAAAAATACCGTAATCTTTTTTGGGTTATACTTGGGGTACAGTTTGTTGTATTTGAGGGACTATGGCTCTATTCGCAAACGACATACATGACGTTTTAATGAAGCTAATATAGGAAGTATTTCAAAACGGATGAATATTCAAATATCACCATCAAACTACCAATATTCATCCTACACTTCCAATCATAACACGCAATCTTCTAATCCTGAAAAATCTCCTTCTTATCAGGCATTAATAACCAAACTTGAATCTTCCGATACCAAAGTCCGAGCCCATGAAGCAGCACACGTCGCCGCAGGAGGCGGTGTCGTCACTGGAGGAGCCAATTTTAGTTATACCAAGGGACCCGATGGAAAGATGTACGCCACTGCCGGTGAAGTCCCTATCGATACCTCTGAAGGAAAAGATCCGGAAGAAACTATCCGTAAAGCTCGCCAAATCCTAGCAGCGGCTATGGCCCCTTCTGATCCCAGTCCACAGGATTATCGGGTTGCCGCAACCGCAGCTGTTATGGAAATGCGTGGGCACTTAGAAATGAGTAAAAAACTCCAAGATTCAATCAATGGACAAAATGCTTATAAATCTGCTGCTTCATCTCAATCTGATTCGACATCTATGGAAAGCATCCCATCGAATCCGATCCAATCGTGACAAAATGAATTTTTTTCAAAAACTGCCGATATAGATTCTAACTCCCTAAGGAGGATAAATTATGGATTCAATCAATTCGTCTATGGGGATGGGGCCGCAGATGTACGCTTTGAAAAAAGCGATCGATACACAAGATCAAGGGATTATGAAACTCTTGGAAAGCGCCCCTACTCCACCAGAGAACAATGCATCACTGGGTGCCGAGCTTACCGGTCTGGGTCAGACTCTCGACATCAAAGCGTGACTTTAGCCATTAGGCTAAGTCACACATCTATAAATCAACACAAAACTCTACATCAAAACAGTTTATACTCTATATTACTCCCTTCCACACTCCCGAAGTGAAGATTGAATAGCAGACTCCTATTTGTAGTTTTTATTTTTTATTGAGACAAAATCTGCTGAAATATTTGGGATTAATTTTACCTATAATCATTGTGAATCATATTTTATTTTGCTACTATATATTAATCAATAATAAAAAAAGGGAAATTGATGAAGTGGAAACTTGGACTAACTGTGATCATACTTATCATATTTGGTGCATGGTATCTTATTTCTTCTTTTTCAAAGACTCCTACAAGTTTTGAACTCGCCTATGCTTTATACACCAATTCTTCAACACAAAAAGATGCACTCCCTATTTTTAAAAGACTTTCAGATAGCGGTGATGTAGTTTCTACTGCTTATCTTGTCTCGAATAATATGAAAAATGCTGATGCTGAAACGCAACAAAAAAACCAACTTTTAGCTAAAAAAATTTTCCTCCCTTTAACTAAATTAGCATGCAATAACAATACGCATGCGCAAGACAGATTAGGATACTTTTATTATAAAGGTTATGGAACAAACCAAAATTTTAATGAAGCCTTTCATTGGTATCTACAAGCTGCCGAGGCAGATCTTTCAAGTGCTCAAAACAATTTAGGAAAATTATACGAAGAGGGTGCAGGGGTAGCCAAAAATATTGGCGAAGCTATGAAGTGGTATGAAAAAGCGGTTAATCAAAATCACACCCTTGCCCAAATAAATCTCGGATTACTGTATATGGATCAAGAAAATTATTCAGAAGCAATGAAATGCTTTCAGCAGGCCGGTAAAAATGGTGAGAATTATGGAGAACATAACATCGGGGTTATGTATGAGAGAGGACTCGGTGTATCCCAAGACTATGTTGAAGCTATGAAATGGTACCAAATTGCCGCATCCAAAGGTAATGCGGACTCACAAGGTAATATTGGCTATTTGTATTCACAAGGGTATGGTGTATCGCAAAGTGATAGCGAAGCATTTTTATGGTTTAAAAAAGCAGCTGAACAAGGTTCTGCCGCCGCACAAAATAGTTTAGGAGTATCCTATAGACTTGGTCAAGGTGTTAAACGAAATTATTGTACTGCTGTAAAATGGTATAAAAAAGCAGCTGAACAAGGCAATGCTGATGCTCAATACAATTTGGGATGTATGTATGCAGAGGGTTTAGGCGTATGCCATAATAATGTCATTGCATTGCAATGGTTTAAAAAAGCAGCTGAGCAAGGGAATTCTAATGCACAAACCAATTTAGGGGCGTTTTATGCGTTGGGTTTGGGAACAGAGAAAAATATGGATGAATCTATCAAATGGACTAAAAAAGCAGCGTCACAAGGAAATATGACAGCCATTTCCAATCTTACAAAAGAGGGCGCTTACTATATTGTAAGTAAATTTTATCAATAACTCAAATAGCTTTCAAAATGGGAAGGTATTCAATCTTCAATTTTTAAAACTTATTTCTCAAAACAAAAATATACTTTTTAAATCGTTGGGACCCCTATTTAGAATGGCCTATGCATTTACTCCTTAACATACCTAATCTAACGATCAAGGAATAACACTAATTGAGCGTTAAGCAACCCGTTCGCCTTATTTACTTACATTTTCGAAAACAGGATACTATGGAATATGCTCATATTGACAAAAGAGAATTATGATAAAACCGTTCAAGAGAACGAGATAGTGGTTATCGATTTTTGGTCGCAATGGTGTACTCCGTGCAAACAGTATGGACCGATATTTGAAAAAGTATCTGGAAAATATCCCGACATCACGTTTGCAAAACTCCATACGGAAGAGGAAACCGCTCTTTCAGACTATTTCTTTATCCAGAATCTTCCAACGACGGTACTTATGAAAGAGAAAACGGTTATTTTCAAAACACCGGGATTATTATCCCAAGAGGAACTGATTGATCTCATTGAGCAGACAAAAGCGACCGATATGGATAGATTCCGTGCGGAAAAAGCAGCGAAAAAAGCAGCCCGCAAGCAACAGCCATAAACCAATACTTGAGCATATAAAGCGATGCAGAAGGAAAACAAATGCCATTAAATCGACTGGAACGATATTTCGAGGACTACACCTACATACGAAAAGGGCATTATCCCGTCACTGATTTGATTGTCTATGTGTACATGGGCGATGCGTGGACTGAAGCAAACAAAGCACAACAAATTGACATCAGTGAGGGGCTCCTCAGATCAATAGAAGCAAAACATTTTGAACTCAACAGAGACGATATCGAACGTCTTTTTGAACTCTACGATCTTAAAGCTAAAGCAGAACGCGGTGAGCTGGCAGATGTTGTAATGCTGCAAACGGCATTTACACAGATCATTGAAAAGCATCGCTTATCGCACCAATCACCGTCTTAAAAAGTGTCTGCTCTTTGAGGTCATTACACTTTGTATAATTTCCGATATTCGGATATAATAGCAATATCAACTTCGAAGAGGAGGAAAATATGACAACAGCAGAAATCACCAAGATGTTTCAGATCGCTGATAGTACGCTCAGCGATTGGGAATCCAATCCAAAACGTCAAAAGCTCCTTACCCTCCTTCGTACTATCAGCCTTGATGAGGCAGAAGAGTATTTACAGCCTAAAAATATACCGTCAAAATTTAGCCCCAAAACCCGTTTCGTCAAACTTCGAAAAGAGTGGTTTAGTATTGATCTATTATGGTCACGGCAAGATCATTCCCTTATCGAAATTAATAGCCTCATTTCCATTTATCTTTCTACACCAAATCAAGAGGACACCCAAACACTGATTCGTCTATTTGGAATCGAACGAGTTAGGACAATCTTGATGAAACTCGAAAAAAACATGCCAATTGAAGATTATAATGAAGCTTCAGAGCAGATTGAATTTGCCATAGACTCGGAAACCTATTTCGAAAATCATCCGTTGCCTTCACTAGAGGAACTTCTACGCCATCCTAAAAAACGGTATATTACCTATCTTAGCAAACAATACGGTGCCGATGAATTGGTAAAAATGGCTCAAGAGAAAAAAGTACCGTTCAACACCCTCTTCCAAATCAAAAAGATGACAGGACTTAGCGCATGACCGAAGCGATAAAACAGATTCTCCCGATCATCCAAGATCACGAAATTTTCAAAAAGCATGATTTTAGACTGGTTGGAGGAACCGCCCTTTCCTATCATATCAACCACCGCATATCCGAAGATTTAGATTTTTGTCTCACTCAAGAACTTCCATTAGAGGATATTCAATCGTTTATTGAGTTTTGTGTAGAGAAATTCGGTATGGAAAACATCAACTACATAGAACCCTCACAAGCGATCAAAGAAGATTTTTTGCTCGGCGGAGACAATGTCGAATACTATCTCCAAACATGGATGGTCAACGGTATTAAGATTCAATTTTTCGACGGTGGAAGCAATACAGGTACAAAAGAATTTCTTGCCGATGATATTTACACAACCATCGGAAACATCAAGATAGCCTCGCTGGAGACGATCTTTAAAATGAAATCTTTGATGTTCTACAAACGAACCAAATCACGAGACCTCTACGATATGCTCCGATTCTACGAGCTGAATGATGATCAATTTACACCTGAGACAACCAAAGCGTTAATTATGCAACATGAACAGCTTTATTGCACAGCAGAATATTTCCAAACGATGTGGCTGGAGAGTTTTAAAACTAAAAAATATTTAGCGGAACGTGATGAAGGGTTGGCGGGATTAGTGGGTGAGATTGAAACATTTGAAGAGATACGGATCAAATTGGTAAAACTTTTTCAATAAAATTTATATTGTAATAAAAGTATCCTGTCCCCTTTTTTCTCTCACTTTTATAGACAATATACGGTGGTTGGATAAGTGAGCCGAAGCTCACTTTCCTTTTGAAGTATTTTGTTCAGCTTTCGTTGAAGAATTCACTTCTTTGGAGGTGGAGGCGGCGGTGTTTGCCCCGGTCTTGGAACGCTCGCTGTTCTCCCCCCGTATGGATTCGGTTGCGGTTTTGGCGGTGGTGGTGCTTTGGGCATTTTGATCTCCTTTAGTTAAATTTACGATCACCAAAATTACAAAAAATATCAATGCAGCCATAGTCAAACCCATAGAATAAGCAATTGATTTTTTTCGCTTGATTAATACAATTCCATTATAACGAACTGCTCTAGCTATGTCATAAAACATTTGATGAATTCCATTTACTTTTGACCATGGGCTAGATTCTATACGCAACATATAGTTTCTTCGTAAGTGGTTTGCATAATGTATTTTTCTGCCTTTGATCATAGCGAATAAAGCAATACCTATAGAAGCCGAAGAGAATAAAAAGAATGGTATAGCCAAGTAAAGATTGATTGACTTTATTTGAAAAACAATACCTATCAGGACAACGTTAAGCCACATTATATTTTTTATGTTATTCATTTGCAATGGAATACTCCAACGTATTAGAGTATCAAGCTCATTTCTTAAAGAATCATAATGTAATTTTAGATTTGCCTCATGATCGGAAATCTCTTCTTTAGTACATTCATCTTCTTTAGCTTCACTAGTACCTGTTTCATTTCCCATGTTTAATATGGAGCCTTTTATTTATTTTTGGTGTTATATGAATTATAGCAAGGTTCCAGCATAAATTTATAAGAAAATAGGAAAATAGCGGTCATGTATTCACTCTTCACTTTTTAAAATCTATCACTCAAAAACAATCCCATACCGCACATTTCTACCATTTGTCCCCTCGATTTGACGGATACAGTTCCTCTTTCATACGGGTTAAATTATCATATTATTCATACCATATTTGGTACGAATATTTATAATAATCGTACTTTTAAATCAAAAACAAAAATATACTTTTTAAATCGTTCGGATTGACGTTATATTGTGGATTGTATTTATCGAGAGGAAATGGTGGGTCAACCAGGACTTGAACCTGGGACAACTCCGTTATGAGC
>NZ_JAQTYM010000030.1 GCF_028688295.1 Sulfuricurvum sp. | reverse complement strand
ATGATCTCGATCCTCGATATCCCGAAAATCTATGCCCAGCTGATCCAGCCCTATTCTCGCCCGCTTCAAAAAGTGATGGCGTAAGCTACCGTATGGGGCTCTCATTGATGGACGATATTTTATGGAGGGTGATACCGTATTTGAATATATGGGGTGAAACTCACCTCATATTATAATTCCAGTAATGCTAATTGTTCTTGAATATCTCGTGTGCATTCATTGACTAATTCATCGTTGATAGAAATCGCTTGTGCCCTTTTTTCAAATTGATGAAGCATTATAGATATTTCTCTAATGATTTTGAGTGCAGTAGCTTCTTTTATGAGATATTTGGTAGCTATTGATAAAAAATCTTCTATAACATAGGACTTTCCTTTTCCGTTAATGGTTGTAATATGTTCTTGTGCCAAACCTTTCGAAAAAGTAATATCGTAAGCTGGTGATAAAGTCCATTCTCCTGTTTTATCCATGATAAAAGAAAAGTTCTTAGCATGATCATCATAGTTAATGGATAATGCGTTAAATACCATTCTTCTAAACAGTTGTTCAATTACTGATTGGTTCATACAAATTTTTGACGTAAAGAGAAAAAGCTCTTCGTAAGAGATAATTTTTGGAATGGAAATATCTTTGTGCATTAACCCAGAAGCAGTGCATATATGTATTTTCTCATCCTTTTCATCCCTATCAAAACGCTCAACTATCAGGTGGGATTGCCCAACTTCTTGATAGAGAGTAAAAGTAGGAGTTTTAATACTGCATTCCTTTGCCATTTGCATATACACATATTCAAGTTTGGTGAAATCCATACTCTCGTTTTCATAATAAACTTCATCGAATTTGATAAGCGCTCTTTTATACCCATCATCGAGTTTTTTATTATTGAACTTGATGGTATTAGTTGAGCGATTGTATAGGATAAGCATTTTTGGTCTGCCTCCACCAACAGGTGAAACACTGTCAATTATCGTCATGAGTTTCGCAATAGGCACCGTGTCGTTTTTACTATCCAAAAACTTTTTCATATCTTCATAGACATCCTTAGCCTGTAAAACAGTTTCAATATCACTGCTTTCTTCGTGTTCCTTTGGACGATACTCTATGGCACCCATCCCTCTATCTCCGATAAAAGCAAGTTTATGAAGTAGTGTGATTTCGCAAAGACGAACTCCTTGACCCTCAAAATATCTATCGATAAATACCATTCCGTATTTATCTGGCAATGAATCAAAGAAGACACCTGGCATACCACCATATAGATATTTATTCTCTTGGTTTGTATAAAGGGAAGTTGTTTTTTTTGTATGGAGTTTAAGCGGAGAAATTTCCAGTTCTAATGTTTTAAATGCTTTGTCATATTCAAAATAGATAGTCCCTTCATGCCATATGAGAGTTCCAATTTTGTGTCCATAAATATAGGCGTCTATTTCAGTAAGAGGTTTTTTCATTATGTGTCTTTTCTTACACGTTTTTTAACTGACTTTTTTTGAACTTGACGGATTTCATTGATAGATGTATATCTTTCACTTTTTAACAACCCTTCAATATTTGCAGTCATATTAAGTGTATGCAGCAACTTGATGACATTTTCAAATGAAGTAGTTTTCTTTTTTAGAAAATTTGCATAAGCCGTTGATGACATTCCTGATGCTTTATATAAATCTTGTTGCCTCAAATTTTGTCTAATGCGTTCTTTCTCTATCAAATTTACAAAGTCAGAGATGATTTCATAAGGTGTTTGATACTCAACCATAAGTTACTCCATGAAATAATTTAACTGCAAAAAATATAATTAAAATATTTATAAAGATAAATTATACACAAATTCTCTAACAAATACAATGTTCCATAAAAATAAAAGATCTAAATAAAAGATTTATCTATTTTGCATTATTCTGTAACATAAAATAGGCTTTACGAACCACTTCCAGTCTCACTATAACTGAGCCGCAAACCATCTTCACTCATTACGAACCCATGAATGGCTATTTTCCCCTCATGGACGAGGCGATGGTGCTTAGAACACAGCGGAATGAGGTTGTAGCGGTGATTCATCCCGTAATGACCGATCGATCCGCCATCATCGGCGTTCGCTTGAGGAACAATATGATGTACTTCATCAACCGCTTCGTCGCACAACGCGCATTTGGTCAAAAAGAGCTTGTTGTTGTAGCGGCTCTTTTTCTCCCGTTTCAGCATTGAGGCTTCGTGGGTTTTATCGGTAATCCGTCCTCGGATCTCGTATGCCTTTTTCAAAAAGGTCTCATCCATGTGGAGCGATTTGGCAAACTCCAACCCGTACAGCGTCGAGCCGCTTCCGCTTTTGAGCTTTCTATCATAGACCAGCTTATCGCTCGCCTCATCGTAATAAACCCCTAAATGGAGCAATACGATCTCTTTTGCCTTTTGAATCTCCGAAAGGGATGAAAGCTGATGCAGATGGGTGGCAAAGATAAACATACTTCCGATCTCACGGAGCTTTAGGATCGCACTTGCGACGATGGCGAGAGCCGATTCAGTCTCGGTTCCGTGGCTAATCTCATCCCCGAGGATAAGGGTGTTTTCAGTAGCTCGGTTAAAGATATTCCGCAACTCCAACATCTCAACGGCGAACGTAGATAGCCCTTTGTAAAGATTGTCTTTGGAGACGATGCGGGTGAGAAGTTTATCGACGGGGGAAAATCGCATCATGGCGCACGGAACGAAAAATCCCCCCTGCGCCATCACGACCGAGAGTCCTATACTCTTCATCAACGACGACTTTCCGCTGGAGTTGATGCCGTACAAAAGAACCCCTTTGACATCCTCACCGTTTTCTATGGTCGTGTGTTCCTCATAGGTATGCTGATCGAGTGAGCCTAAAAAGAGATCGTTCGGGATAAAAATTCCGTTCTCTTCGCGCGATTCGATCAATGGATGGCGAAGACCCACCGTTTCGATAAAGGCTTTATCAGAGGGGACGATCATCGGTCGCACATATCGATACTGCTTCGCACACTTCGCACCGCTCAAGCTAACGTCCACCACGGCGAGAAATGAAATCAGATGTTCTATCGCGTGGGAGAATCGTCGCTCAATGGCTTCGAGCTGTTCGCGGTAGCGCTCTTTGACCTGCGCGATCATCCGCGATTTTGCCCCTGCATTTTCGATAGAGAGTTCATCGAGGAGAGTTGAGGAGAGTTTGACCGCCGTTTTGAGTTTACGCACCTGAAAGTCGCGGAAAAAGTAGTGCTGATTGTCCAACGTAAAAAAGCTGTTATGGAGTGCCTCTTCAACGCTCACATAGCGGTTACGGGTCATCAGGAGATGATACCCCTCACTCTCCAACCATCCGATAGAGGCATACGATCCGCCCGATTCGAAAAAGGTGTCGATATGGCTGATAATAGCGGTCAGTTTCGCTTCGTTATTGCTCTGGAGCTGTTCCAGTGCATCGATGGAGGGGTCTATCCCTTCGTTAAAGAGATTCTGATCCACCTGATCGCGTCGGAATTTGGCGCACGCTTCGATATTAAAGATGCGGCGCAGTTCGGAAGCACACTGGCGGCACTCCTGCGCACTCGCTTTATCATAGGTTATTTTTAAACGCTCGGCATCCTCGAACAAAGACTCCGCCGCACTCAGCGACGCGTAAAAATAGGCGAGTTCGAACGGGTGAAGTTTACCGAGCTTTAAACGACGCAGTATCCGCTCCAGATCGTACACCTCTTTGAGTTTCGTCTCCAACGGCGCGATATGTTCCCCCATTTTGTCGATCAAATCGTATCGCTCTTCGAGGAGTTTAGCATCACAAATCGGATTTAAAAGCCGTTCACGCAAAAGCCGTTTCCCCATCGCCGTAGAGGTTTTATCGATGAGTTTGAGGAGCGTCATTTCATCCGAATCACGCGAAATAATCCCCAACTGCTCCGCCGCATTGTTCCCCAGATACATATAGCGATTGGTTCCCAAAAACGTCGGACGATTCATCTTCTCTATAATCCCCGCATCGTGGTCGATAATAACGTTGATGAGGATGCAGAGTGACTCGGAGGCATAAGGGAACCGTTCCAAATCGAGATACTCGATAGGACTCAGCAGTGAACGTATTTGATAAATCCGCTCAAAAAGCTCATTTTGATAATCGATCCGCAGACGTTTTTCGTTCATCGAAGTACGATGATGATTTTTTATCTCTAAATAACGGTTTACTTCGTCTCGGTCAATATCCCCCGCACAAAACGTCACCACCACTTCAGAGGTTTGATAGCTTTGGAGCAGTGTAAATACTTCATCGAGGGCATACGTTTTATCTTCGCGGGTTCCGTGGATTTCGTTGATAAGCGTTTTCCCCGTCCCCACGTCGATCGCGGAATACCCGATGGAATAGACACCGTTATTTTGATCTATGAGCAACGAAGCGATATAGTTCTCGCTCGCTTCGGCAATGTAGTCGAAATTCGTCCCCGGAGAGATGATGTTGGAGATATAGCGGCGAATATGAGGGACTTCCCCCTGCTGACGGACGAGGACAATGGTGTATTTTTTCGACTGCACCAGGCGGCTGAGATAGCGCTCGATGGAGACTGTAGGAACCCCTGCTAAGAGAGGATTTTGGATCGAGTTTTCTAAAATAGTTTTGTTTTTGCGGGTGAGTTGGATATTGAGGAATTCGGCGACTTCCTTGGCCTTACCGATCTTCATATCTTCATTGTTGACCTCATAGACCTCGAAAAACGATCCTACTTCGATGATAACAAGGGTATCGGAACCGTATTTAGCTTCGCATGCGGCTTGGAGTTCGAAATAGATTTCAGAGAGGAGCTTTGATTTATCGCTTAGCAGTGCTCCGATCTCTTCTGTACTCATCATCTCTCCGCAGTATTTCGTCATACCCAAGGGCACAAGAACCTCTTACGAGGTTCCCAACTCGATTGGGAATCCAGTTCAAATTTAATGAATTGATTATAACGAAGGCGGGCTAAAACGAGGCTATAGTGCATAGCTTTATAACTTTTTAACTATGCAGCTATATTAGGCATCAGTGACAGTACGTCTAATACAGTGAATTCCACTATGAAAACTCACGTATTATTCATCAATTTATCTAAATTATCATTGATTTTTTTGTAAACTTTATTTTTTAACTCTAGGTTATTTTGAATAGTAATATTAGGCATCCATTGTTGTACGATTTTTTCAATTTCAAAATCTTCGTTGTAATACATCTTAACAGTGATAGAACCATTTGATTCTTCATCTATCAGCTCAAAAGCATCATCAAGAAAAAGATTTTCGCGTTTAAAAAAATGTGCAACTCCTTGATTCAAATGTAAAACTACAAACTTCTCTTTTTTAAAAGAACCAAATACATTTCCTTTTTGTTCTTTTGAGAAAGGAAACGCATTGGTATATTCAACAGCCTCAATCTCTTGAATCCCATTAAAGGCGAAAGTCCTTTGTTCACCAGCAGCTTTTTCATTTCGTTGATCATAAGTAACAAAACAATAGTAGGTAAAGCCGTTTCCATAAATAGTATTTGGTTGAATAAATTTTTCTTCTGTGTTAGCATCATTTTTTTTGTAGCTAACTTTTAAAACACAGTTATTTTTTATCGCATTTTTAAACATAATGATTTTTTTTGCTAAATTGGATAACTCAGAAGTGTGAATCATAGACTTTGTATTAATGGATGAGATATGTTTTTCAAGCAAAGTAAAGTCATTTTTCATCAGTTTATTCGTTATTGAATCTTTAAAAGTATCAAAAAAAACTTCATTAGGAATGTATTCAGGTAGGAGATTTTTAAAGCGATATTTTCTAATTGTTATGTCATATTCAATATCTTCTATTTCTTTGATATTGTTTTCAACAGTCTTAACACTTGAGAGCTTTAAATAGTTTGCTAAATTTTCTTTAGTACATTCTAAACTCCCATATAATGCTTTATAAATTTCAATTGTTCTCTCATTCATTTTCTACATCCTTTTTTCAATTGACAATGATATAAAAATTACCATTTATATGCATATTTGGAGTATTTAATATTAATTAAAACTCCATTTTTATAACTATTTGGTAATTCTACTTGACAAAAGAATTCCAAAAAAGGTAAAATTTCCCTAAGTTATAAAAACTTCTTTATAGCTTATGGTATCGCAGTATTTTGAATTGGGAATATTGTGAGGGAAGATGGTTTTTTAGAAACTAGATAAGGCCTACTAGAAATAGTTAAACTTAATTCACAGTAAGACTTAAATGACTTTTTAGCGACTGTCATTCTAGTAAGTTTATGCTTATACAGGTATTAAGAATTATTGTGAATTCACACTTTTTTAATAATAAAGGAGCTAAACATGGCAAGAAAACGCGTAAGTGTTACTCGTGAGAGTGACACGGGTAGAAACCAAACATTCCACGACAACTATAGTGGTGCTGATATGACTAGAAGTCAATTCGTTCGCCAAATTGAAAGTGGCAATTACTCAAACTATCATGTTCGGGCTATTAATGGAATAAAAACTCCAGTAAGTAATCCTGATTCAACAACGAATAATAATTTAGGATAAGCAAATGCCAAGATTTATTATTAATAAGAATCCACAGTCTAATGGAGATTACGAGGTTCATAATGCAACCACAAGTTGTTCTTATATGCCTAATAGTGAAAATCAGATTGACCTAGGTTATCACTCTTCTTGTAGTGAAGCAGTGGCATATGCAAAACGTCAATGGCCAGAACATAGAATTAATGGATGTTACTATTGCGCTAAAGAGTGCCATACATCTTAACAATAAAGTTCCCAGACTATGTCTTGTTTCTCATTCCCAACGTCCTCGTTGGGCGTGCAACTCCTCTGATTCAAACAAAATACCTTCCCACTTTTTTTGACCTGGCAAAAAAAAGCAACCGACAAAAACCTCGTCTTTCTGGAAAAAAGCTGGATTCCCGATCTACCCGAAGTCGAGAATGACGAGAAAAAATGGTAGTTTTGATAGAAAAATCGGAATTTCCGAATTTTCTCATCCAATATCCTTTAATACTTCTTTAACATATATGGAATATAATATGAGTCTAATTTCCTTCGGGACTGCCTCTTGGTTTTCCAAGAGGAGAAAACTCCTAAAACCCCAACAACTCTTTCAGTTTGACATTTAGTTTTTCGAAATCATCCTTTTGAATCATTCCGATCTTTTGATCCAACCGTTTGACATCATATACTTTTGCCTGCACTAAAAGAGCTGTACTAATTTTATCTGGTAGCAATTCGAACTCATAAAAGAAACTGCCGCTTCTGTTTTGAGTTGAGAGAGGAACACCGAAAAAAAGATGATTATTGAGTTTTTTGATAATCAAAACAGGTCGGGAAAAATCAGAGCCTTTACCGTTTTGCTCAAATCCGACATTCTCACCAATACTTGCCCAATAAACTTCCCGCTCTTTGAAATGGATGATGCTATTCCTGCTGTGTACTTGTTTTTTAACTTCATTCCAATCATCGAATTTTTTCATTTGCGTTTTACTCTCTTGGATCAAATTTTTCTAAATGTTGATTATCTGATCAATTGTATCATTTTCTCGATCATCAAAGATATTAAATAGCAAACTGAAAGATACAAATGCGAAAAGCTGGATTCCCGATCTACCCTAAAGGGCACGTGAAGTCGGGAATGACGGAAGAATATTACCTCTATTAAGCGGCTTCGATGGAAGCGTGCATTTTCTCCCAAAAACTTTCGTTTATAGGATAGGAATTCCCCGCTTCGATTTCGTGAAGTGCTTGTGCGTACTCTTCTTTTTCACATTCAAATTCTGGATCAATCGATCGTGCAATGATCTCAATCTCTTTTCCCTGAAAAAGGAGTTTAAGAGAGTCGAAGAAAGCGGGGGTAATCTCATCGGTATTAAGTCTGAATGTCGTAGTCATTGTGCGAGCTTTTGAATTAGTATAAATACTATAGCACAACTCTATAAATTGGTTATCCACCCAAGGGTGGAGAATATGAAGAAATGAAGATTAAATTCGAGCGTAAGAAACGCTAATACAAGCGTTAAGGGCGGAGAGTTCTTTGATCGTTTTATCGTTGACAGTAGAATCAACGATGATAACGGCGAGAGCTTCACCGCTTTTATTCCGACCCAAACGGAAATCGGCGATATTTACTTCATGTGCGGCAAGGAGAGTTCCCACTTGACCGATAACACCCGGAACATCGGTATTTTTGAACAAGATCATGTTCCCTTTTGGTTCTACATCAACACCGAAACCGTTGATATCAACGATACGTTGAACATCATCGTTGAACATCGTTGCGCTAATCTCGATTACATCTTTATCGGTTGTGAGTTTAACCGTTACTAGATTTTTATACACAGGGCTGCCAGGAAGTTCTTCGGTATCGATTTTAATACCGCGTTCTGAAGCGACGAAATCAGCATTTACATAGTTGATTGTATCACCTGAAATATCAGCTAACGCACCCACAGTTACGAATGTCGCCAATGAGTTAACATATTCAGCGATATCACCGCGACCGCTTACTTTGATCGAAACAATCGGTGCTTTATTGATTTGAGACGCCAAGAATCCAATTTTTTGTCCCATTTCCAAAAACGGTTTTACAAATGAAGGGATTTTAGTCTCATCGATAGGTAAGTTCATCGCATGTGGATACGCGATCCCTTTAGCCGCTTCGATCGCTTGCTGAGCTGCTTCTACTCCGATGTTGTATTGTGATTCATACGTATTAGCACCCAAGTGCGGAGAAACACAGATGTTATCAAGATCAAGCAATTTGTGATCAGTTGCCGGTTCTTTGTTAAATACATCGATCCCTGCAAAACGGATTTTCCCTGATTTAAGACCATCATAAAGAGCGTCTTCATCGTATAATCCACCGCGTGCACAGTTGATAAGGACTACACCGTCTTTCATTTTGGCGATCTCATCCGCGCCGATCATCCCTACTGTCTCTTTGTTTTTCGGAGTATGAATCGTGATAATATCACATGCTAAAATGTCTTCAAAATTAGTGGTGTATTTAGCACCGACATCGGTCGCTTTAGAAGGGTGGATATAAGGGTCATACGCAATAACCTCCATCTCAAACGCTTTAGAGCGGATACCGACACGGCTGCCGATATTACCGAAACCGATAACCCCTAATTTTTTACCTTTTAACTCATATCCGTACCATTTTTCACGTTTCCAAATACGTTGGTTTTTCAAATGATCGTGTGAATATGGGAACATACGCATACATGAAAGCATGTGGGTCATCGTGAGTTCAACCGCAGCAATGGTATTTGCTGTCGGGACATTCATAACGATGATCCCCTCTTTCGAACATCCAGGAATATCGACATTGTCAACACCGACACCGGCACGTACAACTGCTTTTAACTTGCCCTTAGCCGCTTCAATAAATTTATCATCGACATCAGTAGAACTACGGGTAATGGCAACATCAGCTTCTTTGACTACATCCAAAAGAGCTGTTTTATCCATGTCTGCCGCAAAAATCATTTCAATTTGATCATCATTACGAAGAAGGTTTAACCCCTCTTCATGAATATGATCACACACAACAATTTTATATTTTTCCATTACTTTTCCTCTGTGAACGGCGATGCAGTCGCCGTGATATGGTAGGTTTTTAGTTTTGTTACAAGGGATACGGGTCTATTTAGTTGTTTCATTGGATTCTGGAGTGAGTGTTTCATGCGAAGGATCCAAATTCAACATCACTTCATTTACTGGATAAAAATATTCTTTTTCTTCACTCTTTGAAAAATTTCCAATCCAACTTTTATCTTCCGAGGATGTACTCGAGGGAAGAACGTCTTCCGTATCTGAAATTTTCAACCGTGGTGCGGTTGGGTTAATCTGAATCAAAAAAAGAATAATAAAAATAGCAACAGCTATGGCTATAAGGGGAAATAGCCAATAAGCAGTACGTCGCATAAAATTATTTCAATTGATCTTTAATCAAATCACCAAGGCTGTGTGAATCGTTATCGTTGAACTCATCCAACATTTTTTGGTCTTTGATACGCTCAAGTTTTTTAACGGAAAGACGGATGCGGTCACGTTTAGCATCGATCACTAAAATAGCCGCTTCAATCGTTTGACCGATTTCAAGCTCTTCTGGGATAAGAGGATAAAGGTCTTCGTTACGGATAAGTGCATCAACACCACCCTCTAATGAAACGAATACACCGAAATCTTTTACATCACGAACAGTAGCTTTGACCACTTCATTCATTTTGTGTGTTGTTGCGAACTGATCAATCGGAGACTCTTCGAGAGATTTACGGTTTAATGAGATTTTTTCATCATCACCATTAATTTTCGCGATTTTTACTTCGATCTCTTCACCCACTTTTAGGGTCTCTTTACATTTGACATTCTTGTCCCATGAAAGATCTTGATTGTGTAATAATCCCTCAACACCGCCAACACGAACAAACGCACCAAAGTCAGTCAATGAAGTAACGGTACCGGTAACCGTGTCACCCTCTTTGAATTTTTTGCTAAACTCTTCAAACGGTTTTGGTTGAAGACGTTTGTACGATACACGCAATTTATGCGTTTTAGAGTTGATTTCGATAACTTCAACATCGATCTCTTGACCGACTGTGAGGTAGTCTTTAGGGTGTTTGATATTTTTATCCCATGTGATTTCAGAGATGTGAAGGAAACCTTCGATGTCATTTCCGAGGTCAACAAAAATACCGTATGGTTCGATGTTGCTGACGGTAACGGTGATAGTATCACCCTCTTCCAACGCCTCTTCAACTTCTTGCCAAGGATCCGATTGTACCGCTTTGATCGAGAGAGACAAATGACGTTTGTCTTTGTCGTATGAAATTGCTTTTACATTAACAACATCACCCTCTTTGTACAATTTTGATGGATTAACCGGCCCTTTGTAGCTGATTTCATTATAATGAACCAACCCGTCAATTCCGCCAACATCAACGAACATACCGTAGCTAGTGATTTTTTTGACGGTACCTTGGATTACTTTATCCTCTTCCATCAATGCATCAATAACTTCTTTTTTACGTTTACGCTCATCATTGAAAAGCTTGCGACGAGATACAACGATTGACGCTTCTGCAGCATCCACTTTTACTACTTGTGCTTTAATCGTTTTACCAACCACTTGATCGGTCTCTTTAAACGCTGCGAGTGAGCGAGGAAGGAAGAAGTGAACATCGTCCGCTTCCAAAAGGTAGCCCCCTTTATTTTTCTTAGTAACCAATGCTTCGATCACAACTGATTCAAAATCTTCTTTGTGTGCATTGATAAATGCTAAGGTTTTCTCTTGCTCAAGTACTTTTTTGTACGAAATTTTCGGACGCTCATTGTAGTGTCCCATTACCATTACCGTAATTTTATCGCCGACATTGAACAAAAGTTTACCGTCTGCATCACGGATTTCATCCAATGAAAGGATCCCTTCAAGCTTCTCACCAACGCCTACCAACGCGCGGTTGTCACTCTCTTGGATCTCTACTACTTCACCTTCTGTAATGCGTGTAGATTCTTGCTCTTTGAAAGATGCCTCTAACATCTCAGCAAAATTTTCTTCTTCGAACGATTCGTTATCGAAAGCCATGCCTATTCCCTTGTAACTAAAAATTGGCTGATTATAGCGAAAAAATGCTTGATTTAAGTTTTAAGATAGAGAAATATAAGAGAAAATATTGCTGTTTATAAAACTAAAAGAGTGATTATTAAACGAATGAGCAAAGAAAATACCTGCTCTGTATCTAAGCCAACTCAACGAGACATTCATCGAATCGATTCTCTTTTAAAGAGGCGGCGTAGAGTTTATATTTCATATCTTCCGTTACGATATGATCAATCAATGCTTTTTTAATAATAAATTTGAGTTTGGTTCGAATCATCGCCAACGTCGGTGAATTGGTCACTGACGTATTCACAAACTCGATAATCTCACGGTGCAGATTCCGATGATACTCATATTCAGGGAAATCGATCTGATGCATATAAACTTCTTCTTCACTAAAATGCTCCTTCATATAACGGCTGAGTTCCACTAAAATCGCTTTAAGCTCTTCTTTAGTCGAAGTAATAGCATCAAGATCTGTGATCTGAGCAACTATCTCAAAAAGATGTATATGTTGCTGATCTATTTTACCGATTCCTAAGCGATACTCTTCTCTCCATTCCAACCCTGATGCCATAATATTATCCCTTAGATTCAAATAGTGTTTATTATTATTCCCACTCTATGTCTCAAACAGATCGCACTATTTAGTAAATTAGCTCAGATATAACGCACTTTAAACACTCATCTCTCTAATCGAGGAAACAACCTGATTAATAATCCAATCGGGGGTAGAGGCTCCGGCACTGATACCACAAAACTCTTTACCTCTAAACCATACTGGGTCTAAATCTTCCTGACTCTCAATATGATAACTGTTGGGACAAAATTCTTGTGATATCGAGTGGAGCTGTTTGGTATTCGATGAGTTTTTACCGCCGATCACGATCATTACATCGGCTTGTTGTGCCAAATCTCGTACTGCATCTTGGTTATCGAACGTTGCGTTACAAATGGTGTTAAAAACACGGACCTCTTTGTGCGCAGCCATTAGTTTACGGACAATTTGCTGATATTCTTCGATTTTACGCGTTGTTTGCGCTACGGTAGCCACTTTTTCCCGAAGCTTAAGTGCATCAATTTCATCAGGACTGTTGACTACATAGACATTACTGTCTGCATAACTTTTAACCCCTTTGATTTCAGGATGAGCCTCATCGCCAAAAATAACGATGTCATATCCCTGTGCCGACATCTCTTCACAGATTTGCTGTGGTTTTGTCACATACGGGCATGTTGCATCCACAACATTGACTTGTCGCTCATGTAAAAGAGCAAGCTCTTGCTTCGGAATACCGTGAGTTCGGATGACCGCCGTATCACCGAATCGAAAACTGTCCAAATTTTCACTCAGAGCCACATTGAAGTCATTTTTTAATCGATCGATTTCATTGGCATTATGAATCAATGGCCCATAAGTAGCAGAGTTTTTATTCTCTTCAGCTATTTTAATTGCCCGCTTTACACCAAAACAGAAGCCATAACTCTCCGCCAAAACAATTTTCATCGCTCAACCTTTGTACAACTACCTAACAATTCAAAAAAGTTGGGAAAAGAGGTATTAATACACTCGATATCATGAACTTCCATACCGCATTTTAGTCCTGCGATCAAAAAACTCATCGCAATACGGTGATCCCCATAGCTATTGACAATGGCTGATTTAAGCTCTCCACCGATAACGGCGTACCCATCCGGATATTCTTCAGTCTTAATACCACAAAGATTCAGATTATCTACCACCGTTTTGATACGGTCAGACTCTTTAACCCGTAACTCTTCAGCATTTTTGATAATACTTTTTCCCTCAGCGCACGCCATAGCGATAGAGAGAGCAGGAAGCTCATCAATAAGCCAAGCAATGTTTTCTTCTACACTAACGGCCTGAAGTGGTGCATACTCGACTCGGATGGTTCCAATAGGTTCATATCGCTCATCAGTGAGAGTATAGGTGATTTTAGCACCCATTTTTTCAAGTACTTTGAACGCTTCAATGCGGGTCGGATTTAACGTTACCCCCTCAATCACAGCAAAAGCATTGGGTGTAATCGCCGCCGCAACGGCAAAGAAAAAAGCACTCGATGGATCAGCAGGAACACGAATATCCAACGGTTTCAATGGCTTTTCTAGAGGCCATATTTTCGTTTCCAATCCATTGATTTCAACACGTGCCCCCATACCGCGAAGCATTCGTTCGGTATGATCTCGGCTAAGTTCAGGCTCTCTAAACGTACATACTCCATCAGAACGAAGTGCAGCAAGCATCATGGCACTTTTGACTTGTGCCGAAGCAACGGGTGAGGTATAATCAAATGATTTGAGAGAAGCTCCTCGTATTGAAAGAGGAGCTAAATCGCCGTTATTACGCCCATCGAGTTTTGCTCCAATGGAGCGAAGCGGCCCGCTCACCCGTTTCATCGGACGGCGTTTTAGGTATTCGTCTCCCGTGAGAACAAAGTGGCCTTCGGCAGAGCTGAGAAGTCCGCAAAAAAGACGCATCCCTGTCCCTGAATTACCACAATCGAGAATTTCAGAGCTCTCTTGTATTCCGTGTGATCGGATAGTGATTGTTGTCCCATCATCAGTAATATCAGCACCAAGATGCCCAACAATTTTAAGGGTATTAAGGGTGTCTTCCGCGCGGAGAAAATTCTCAATTCGGCTCTCACCTTCAGCTAATACCGAAAACATAGCGCAGCGATGTGAAATCGACTTATCCGGCGCAATTGCATCACTTTTAAACTCAAACGACTGTGCTGGATAAACCTTGGCAGACATCATCTCAAATTTACCCCTAACTCGTCTTTCAGCCCATTTAAAATGGACTCCATTGCCATTGTTATATCTTCATCTTCAAGTGTTTTTACCTCTGATTGCAAAACGAAACGCAGAGTTAAACTCATCTGTTCTCCCAGAGCTTCCGAAACGTAACGGTCTACTGGATAAAAGCGTTGAACTTGAGCTGAGCGATGTTTTTCAATGACTGCCTTAATACGCTCATAACTCATCTCTTTTGAAACCAAAATACTCAAATCTCTAAAAGATGCTTGATATTTTGAATACGGACGTGCTTCAACTAACCCATAAGCAAGGGCATCTGTTTTAATCTCACACATAAAGGTTTGTGCGAGGTCATGTTCTTCTTCAATACTTGGATGGAGCCGGAACATCTCTCCTGCATCTACACCGTTTATCATCACCTTTGCACATACATAAGGATGGGCCAAAGCGTGGGTAGGTGTGTGTGCAACCAATTCAAAAGATCCGATAACATCAGCGATTAATTGACTAAAGTTGGCAAAATCGATACTTGCAGGTTTTCCCGCATTGGCAATTTTTTCACTCTCCATTGCTCCGGAAACAATAAATCCAAGACGTTTTGATTCATTACGGTTGGTATCAAAAATCATACCCGCTTCAAACAAAGCAATTTTCTTCTGATTGACTTTGACATTCGCCGAAGCGGAATTTAAAAGCCCGACCAACAGTGTCGGACGAAGCGTATCAAACGTCGCTGTGATCGGATTCAATAACTCTTTATCACTGTCGGTGCAAACAAAACCGTATTTTTCTACTTGCAGTCGTTCATTAAAGACAAAATGAACTGATTCGTAAAATCCGCTTTGAGCCGCACGATGACGATACATTCGTGTCTTTTTATACCCATTTAAATCATCGCTCATCTGATTTGCTTCTGCAAAAACAAGGGGTTTTGAAGGGATATTATCAATTCCGACGATACGAACGACTTCTTCAATAATGTCTTGTTTGTTCACGATATCATGACGAAATTTCGGAACCGTGATCGCAAAAGTGGATCCCTTAGTCTTCCCGATATCCATCCCAAGATTTTTGAAAATCTGTGTAATGCGTGTTTTATCAATTTTAAGCCCGATAAATGACTCAAACTCTTCCTCACAGATACTGATTATCGGTGCTTCATACGAGGTTGTAAGTTCAATATTACCGCCATACACGAGCGAAGTTGAATATTTTTCAAACAAACTTCCGGCATAACGAATACCCATTTCAATTTTTGGCTCACTCCCGCGTGAAGAACGGTAATAATGAGGACAGCTCGGAACTTTTTTCTCACCCATTTTTTTAGCGATAACATCTGGAATGATGTAACTCGCCTCGATAACCGCAAGACCTTCATTTGCACTAAAATGTGCCTCTTTTTCTTGAGAAACTCCGATAACAGATACTTTTTCTTTACCGTAAAGTGAGGCGTAACCATTCTCATCATTCTCGAGTGTAATAATCCCTTTGGTTTCAGAATCGCCGAATTTTTCAAACGGATAGGCGCGTAGAATAACGCCAGTACTTTGAGTTGCATACAGTAGCAACGCATCAACTGCCGTCGTATAAACAGTTTCGATAATCGCTAAACGCAGTGCAATCACAAACGGAACAGCAAGCTCTTTAACATCTACAGCACCAAATAACAAATCAGCATCAAAGGTATCGGTATGTTGCAACTGTAAAATACGTCCAATTCCTAAACGTCCCTCTTGCTTCTCTTTGTAGTTGATTTCTCGGAGTTCATGTGAAAGTGCCGCACGTAAATCGCGTGCAATCCCATGAATACTCAAACAGTCTCCACGATTTGCAGTCAATTCAATTTCTATGATGTCATCATGGAAGGGAGCGTATTCATTAAGATTTTTTCCAAGAACCAATTCACCGATACTTGGATCGAGAATCATAATTCCCTCACCCATCGGTGGCAGTCCAATCTCTTTGGAGGAACAAATCATACCATGAGAATCAACCCCACGTAGTTTAGCCTCTTTGATTTTAAGACCGCCCGGAAGTTCTGCACCCACTGTCGCTAAAGCGATATGAATCCCTTCACGAACATTCGATGCACCGCATACGATTTGACGAACGCTCTCTCCAACATTAACCTGACATACGTTAAGTTTATCGGCATCAGGATGTTTCTCACATTTCTCAACATACCCGATAACAACACCGTCCGCAACACGCAACACTTCATGTCGATCAACTTCTAATCCAATCGCATTAAACGTTTTACACAAGGTATCTGCACTGACACCGTCTAGATCGATCCACTCATTTAACCAATTTTTTGTAACGATCATCTAAACTGCTCCAATAATCTCGTATCTCCCTCAAACAAAGAGCGTAAATCACCGATTCGGTGTATCAGCATCGCAAACCGCTCAACCCCTAAACCAAACGCATATCCGCTGACATGCTCATATCCGACCGCTTTAAAGACATTAGGATCAACGATTCCGCATCCGAGAACTTCAAGCCATCCTGTTTTCGAACATACACGACACCCCTCTCCGCCGCAGAAAATACAGCTGATGTCCACTTCAGCAGAAGGCTCAGTAAACGGGAAAAAACTCGGTCGGAAACGGACTTCAACCTCTCCAAACATTGTTTTTAAAAAATCTTCAAGGATAAATTTGAGATTGGCAAACGACACTTTCCCCGCCTCTTCGACAACAAGCCCCTCTACCTGATGAAACATCGGTGTGTGGGTAATATCATAATCACGTCGAAATACTGCACCCGGCGCAATCATCCGAATCGGAGGTTTAGTACTAAGCATTGTACGGATTTGTACTGGAGAGGTATGGGTACGTAACAGCATCGAATCTTTGAAATAAAAAGTATCCTGCATATCACGTGCCGGATGGTATTTAGGAAGATTAAGGGCCTCAAAATTATGAAAATCATCTTCCACCATCGGACCAGTTTGTACTGAAAAGTTCATCGCAACGAAATACTCAACAATTCGATCCATCGTCTCCATGACCGGGTGAAGTGATCCGCGCTCACTTGTAGCAGAATAAAGACTCACATCGATTGCATCCGATTTCATCGTTGCTTGTAAATGCTCCATCGCTAAAAAGAGTTTACGATCGAGCAAAAGAGCATTTAATCCCTCTTTATGAATGTTCAGCTCTTTAGCAAATGTCCCTTTTTCAGCATCAGGGATATCTTTCATACGGGCGAACTCTGCGTTCATAATCCCTTTTTTTCCGAAAATAGCGATTCGGATCTCTTCGATTTTATCGATCGATTCAGCCGATTTTATAGCGTCATACCACTCTTGCAAAATAGAGTCTCCATTGTGATTTTCTGAAAGCGTTAAAATAGATCTTTACAATTTGGATAAAAGTGCTTTCAATTTAGAGGATATTGTAGTCAAAACTCTTTTATAATTAGCTTCAAGCGATCTTGCATGTGCTACAATAGCATAAAAAAAGAGGTTTAAAATGTGCATTTTCTGCAAAATTATTAATAAAGAAATACCTTCAAATACAGTTGCCGAAAACGATGAATTTTATGCGTTTCATGATATTAATCCTAAAGCACCTGTACATGTTTTAGCGATCCCAAAAGTACATTATCAAAGTTTTAACGATATTCCGGGGGATGTTATGGGACGCATGACGACATTTATGCAAGAGGTTGCCAAAGCGTGTGGAATCGATGAAAGTGGATACCGTATCATCAGCAATATTGGGGAAAATGGGGGGCAAGAGGTAGGACATCTACACTTCCATATCCTCGGTGGAGCAAAACTCAAATGGGGGCATTTTGCCGATGCTGACCCGAAAGACTTTTTTTAAAAATTTTATAAACAATTCTTTCGAATTACGCGGATACTTTCCATGAGATTCGGAAGATGGTTTTTACAAATATCGAAAATAATATCTGCGTCCAAATCTATGTAGTGATGCGAAATGATGTCTCGAAGTTTAATAATACCGATGATGTCATCATTTTTGTGTGTTTCAAAACACTCTTTGTAGCGTGATTCGGCACTTTTAAAGAGTTCTCCGATAGCCTGAAGCCGCATCAAAACTGAATCAAACAGGATAATCGCATTATCATCAAATATAAAATCATCAGCAGAATGGATATTAGCAGTACGGGCTACAACAATCTCTATAAACTCTTCAATATCTGACAATATATCATCTAATAACAGATCAGACATAGAGGGCTTCTTGTAGTATTCGATTTTTAAAACGGGGACGCATATGATCATGAAGACGGATCAAATCAATTTTATGGGACAACGATTGTTCTAAAAGATCTTGAACTTCCAAATAAGATCGAAATTTCCCTTCCATTTCAACAACAACATCAATATCACTCGATTCAGAAGCTTCATTACGAGCAAAACTTCCGAAAAGCCCGATTCTCGTCAATGCATAACGCTCCGCGAGTAGCGGCTTTAGCTCACGTAGTTTTACTAAAATATCGTTTGTTGCCACCATACCAATCACCCTTTTATTGGATCAATTATATCATATACAACACTTACGCGTTGCACCCTTGTAATTCACCAAAATCAACACTGCTTCCACCACCGCTAATCATTGCTTCATTTTCACGAATCACATTGCCTTTATGAATGATCGTGTAGGTAATTTTAGTAGTATCGCGAATCGTATTGATCGTTGAACAATAGGTCTCCAAACTCGCCATTACCCATCGTGCCGCGAGAATATCCTCAGCGTTTGAATCAAAGCGGTATTCAAGGTGAAGGGTATTGAATTTACGCGGTGCAGACTCATTACGAACAACCTCTCCAGAAACTTCGAGATTGTTAACCTCATAACCTTGCTGTTTAGGAAGCATTACAACATCTGTAGCACTGCAGGTGATGATCCCGCTTAAGAAATATTCGATCGGAGAGATTTGAGGGCAATCGATAATAAAACTGCTTTTTTCAGTTTTCGCCTCAAATTTCATTTCATTTTGATGAGCAACGGTGATTTTCATTTAACATCCTTAAGATAATGATCAAAATAAATAATTTGTTCAAGGGTACGAACTTCAGCAGTCCCACCCTGTGAGGTACGTGCATTCATTGAGTGTTCAATCCCCAAGAAAGCGATGACATCCTCTTTAATCCGTTCATCAATCGTTTTTAGCTCAGCGTATGTAATATCGCTTAGATCAATCCCCAACACTTCTGCACGGGCAACGGCACGTCCGGTAATATGGTGTGCCTCACGGAAAGGGACATCACAATGCTCAACCAAATAATCGGCTAAATCGGTAGCAGAGAGGTGACCGAGTTTACATGCACGAGCCATGTTTTGAGGCTTAATAGTCATTGTTTTCAATGCTTCACGGAGAATTTCAAGAGAGATTTCAGCCGTTTCAACGCTGTCAAATACCCCCTCTTTATCCTCTTGAGTATCTTTGTTATACGCGAGTGGCAACCCTTTCATCACCGTTAAAAGCCCCATCAAATTTCCAAATACACGCCCCGTTTTTCCACGAAGCAACTCAGGAACATCAGGATTTTTCTTTTGCGGCATAATCGAACTTCCCGTCGAATACTGATCGGAAAGTTCGACGAAACGAAACTCATAACTTGACCACATAATAATCTCTTCCGACAAACGGGAAATGTGCATCATCAATGTCGAAATATTAAATAAAATTTCCAGTGCAAAATCGCGATCACTTACGGTATCGAGACAGTTGATACTCACCGAATCAAAGCCAAGCTCTTTCGCCGTCATTTCGCGGTTAATATTGTGCGGTGTTCCGGCAAGTGCGGCACATCCTATCGGTGAGATATTATTACGCATAGCAGAGCTCTCAAAACGCTCAATATCGCGTTTAAACATTGATGCATAGGCAAGAAGGTGAAATGCAAAGTTGATCGGCTGAGCATGCTGTAAATGGGTCATCCCCGGTAACAATGTCGTCGTATGATCACGGGATATATCAATAATAACACCCATAAGTGCTTTTATCTGCTCAACGATTTCATGATTTTTCCGAAGGACAAAACGGCGAAAATCGAGTGCTACCTGATCGTTACGGCTACGCGCTGTATGCAGTTTTTTACCCGCTTCGCCGATAATGGCAGTTAAACGTTTCTCAATTGCCATATGGAGATCTTCATCACCGATTTTCCATTCGAAAACACCCGATTCAATTTCACTCAGAACCTGTCCCATTCCTGATTCGATTAAGAGTGCTTCATCATTCGTTAAGATACCTTGGTGTGCCAGCATTTTAGCGTGTGCAACAGAACCCTCGATATCTTCACGGTAAAGTTTTTGATCAAACATGATCGAGGCATTAAATTTTTCCAATAAGGTTGACGCATCTTGCGTGAAACGTCCGGACCACATCTTTTCCATGGTATCTCCGAGTATATTAAGTATTTAGGGGATTTTAGCGAAGTTTGGTTTAGAAAACATTACCGCTTTAAGGTAATGTGAGAGAAAGAATTAATTACAGGCAGGGACGTTACCGCTGTCAGATGCATATTCCACTAAAAAATCTTCAATATGTTTCGCACCGCGTGTATAACTTCGATCTTTGAAATAGTCCCATGAAGCGGCGGCTTTTTTGGAGGTAAGATGAATATCAGCGAGTTTCTCACCTTTGTTGTCCATTAACTTTTCCCAAACGCGCTGTTTTTTGGAGGCGGCTAACTCTTGTCCGCCACCGTGACACTCTTTACAAGAGTCCATGTAAATCTTTTGCCCTTTATACGTGGCAGCATTAAGAAGAGTCGAACCGGCTAAAAGTGTAATTGCTACTGTAGCATAAAACATGCGCATGGAATTAAATTTCCCTCTTATAAAATATTTAAGTCGTCAATATTACATTAGTAATTCTAATAAATTGCTTAATCTCATTCCCCTGAAAATGGGGAAATAGCGCATTACAGTCGGTATTTTTGCTCCAATTTTAGATCTAAATCCCATAATGAAAGTGATTTTAGACGCTCAACAACAAAAGGGGTACATTCTACATCCCCTGGCCACTCACGCTCAAATCCATCTGCTGCGGTTTTCGTTGTACCATCAATGGCAACAATGGTTTCAGAACGGTACACATCACGTGCTGCGTCCATATTGTTAGTCACACGCCACAGCAGCATGTAGGGATTGTGAATGTCATTTTTAGCTTCATCAACAAAAATGACAATCCGTAAATACGATTTCAAGCTCTCTAATGAATCAACAACACTCTTTAATGAGCGATTTTTATCAACACTGATAACCGTAATAGGATTGAGAGTATGACGCATGTATTGAGTCGCCCCTCTTATCTCAGGAATAATGGTCTGCAACTTCTCCAGTAATACAGAGCTCTCAATCGATTCAGCTACACTTGGTGAATACGAAGCGGTAAAATCAATCCCAAGCTTTCCACCTACCAAGGATTCAGGGCTAGAGTGATCCAGTGCATCGGTTATCCCCTCAGAAATAAAGAGACATTTCGGCAAAAAGCGATTGAGTGCATAGGTGATAAGTGCTTCATAGTTGGTCAGTTTAGGAGCATCTTCACCAAAGAAAAGGGCATGTTTGACAAAGCTCATCTGCCCAGAACCCCAAAAAATGTGCATAAACTGTTTAGCATGTCCTTTATAAAGCGGTTTCATTTTTGCCAAAATGAGATTATGAAATACTCCATTCTCCGGCATATGATAATCGATCAAATCAGCAGCATTGGTTTTGAGTAGCGGTAAAAATACCCTCTCAGTAGCCCAGCCCATATATTTATCTTCTAACGGTGGCTTCCCGACAACCGTCGCTAAATAGTATGGATTTTTGCGGCTTGTTATTGCGCTCACTTCCATTACCGGATACTGTTCTGCAAGGGTATAATAGCCGGTATGATCTCCGAAAGGCCCTTCAAGTTGAAGTTTTTCGGTATCCACCCATCCTTCAATCACAAAATCGACATCTTCAGGGATAAAAAGAGGTGTTGTAAGGGATTCAACGAGCTTTGGAGACTCTTTTTTAATCAATCCATAGAGTAATAATTCATTCACACCATAAGGTAATGGAGCCGTCGCACACCATGTATAGAGAGGGTCTCCTCCAATCGCAATCGATACCGGCATTTTTTTGCCGGCACGTTGGTACTGATCGAAAAAGTGGGATGAGTCTTTATGGATTTGCCAGTGCATCCCTAAATGGTTGTTGTCATACACTTGTAAACGATACATTCCAAGATTCACAAGAGTGCCATCGAGACTTTGAGTATAGACTTGACCCATCGTGATAAAAGGACCGCCATCCCCTTCCCATGTCGTGAGTATCGGTAAATCATAGAGATTTATCTCATCACCTTGTTTAACAATCTCTTGGCAGCTTCCGCGCACTTTTAGTTTTTTAGGGAAAATGTCTTTCATGGCAAATAAATCACCGAGCATACCGATTTTTTCTTTAAACCCTTGCGGCGGTTTCATGTGAAGAAGTTTCTCGATTTCGCTCGCTACCCCCTCAACATCACGCCCAAAAAGAAGTTCTGTTCGTGCATAAGAGCCAAAAAGGTTCATAACTACCGGTGTATCAAATGTTTTTCCACTACGACGATCGATTGGATGGGTGAAAAGGAGGGCTTTCCCCCCCTCCTCTTTTTTAACTTCGGCGTAGGCTAAATGGGGGATCTCGAGATAAATATCCAAAGGAGTATCAATAATACGAAGTTCATTTTTGGATTTTAGTAACTCTATCGTTTTTTTCAATGTCACAGATTATGCCTTATTCGCCATAACTTCAGCACGGTGCAACAATTCCATCGCACCTTTCGTGATTAAACGCTCTGCCATCGCTTCACCCACACCTCGGGTTTCAGTTTTAATAATGACAATTTCATCTCCCATGACTTCAGATCCATCAGGCATCCCTAGTGTTGAGCGAACAATCACCTCTCCATTCTCTTGTACGCGTGCACTTACACCTATCGGAACTTGACAACCACCGTTTAGAGTATCTACAAATCCTCTTTCTATAGAGGTTTCTATACGACTGTTTTCATCTTCTAAAAATTGGGCAATTTCCAAAACCCATGGCTCATTCACCGTCTCGATTCCTAGAGCACCCTGCCCCATAGCTGGAAGCATCTCATCCAGAGAAATCGGATAAAAATGCTCTACCAAATCACTAAAGCCTAAACGATTAATCCCGGCAGCAGCCAAGATAATCGCATCAAACTCACCCTCTTTGAGTTTACGAATACGAGTATCTACATTTCCCCGTAAATCTTTGATTACTAAATCCGGACGCTGCATGAGTAACTGCATACGGCGACGGAGTGAAGATGTACCGACAACGGCACCTTGAGGCAATGATACGATATCAGAATATTTTTCACTAAGCATCGCATCACGGACATCTTCACGAACCGTAATCGCTGAGAGCAATAACCCCTCTGGCATAACCGTAGGGACATCTTTCAATGAATGAACCGCCATCTGCGCCTCACCGCGAAGCATAGACTCCTCTATCTCTTTGAGAAATAACCCTTTACCGCCGATTTTAGCTAAAGGGACATCCAAAATTTTATCTCCAGAGGTGATAATGATTTTAAGTTCTACTTCGACGTCGGTGAAATTTGATTCAATAACCGATTTAATGTGATTCGATTGCCAAAGGGCTAGTTTGCTTCCACGTGTTGCAATGGTGAGTTTTTTCATGTATTACTTAACCTTAATCTCTTTATATTTATTTTTCGAACTGTCTTTTTGACCGTTAAAAAAGACCGTAGGTGTTCCAGCAACCATCATTGATTGAGCTACTTTTTGATCAAATTCAAATTGTTTGACGACAGAAGTGCGTCGAATATCCTCCGAATCGATTTTTGTTCCAAATACCTTATTAAACGCGCTCAGTATTTTTTTCTCATCTTTTTCATTGCCGTTAATATCCACTTTGTAAAGTTTCAATACAGCATCCTTAGTACCATTTTGTTCCGCGACTATTGCCGCTTTAGTCAATGTTACCGCAGCAGGATGAAGACCTGCAAGCGGGAGGTGATAATAATAGACGGCAAACGTTTTTGGGTATTTTTCCATATAAGCAAGGGCTTCAGGAACATAGCGACGACAAAATGGGCAAAGAGGATCAGAGAAAATCGCAACTTTATGGGTTGCATTCGCTTCACCGCTTACAAGATTTTCTTTAGAATAAAATGAATTGCTAAAATCAGGAGCTACCATATCGTTGTAACGTTCACCGCTTTTAAGATTCACTAATTCAGGAGCAATAATGTTACCATTCACAAAATAAGTACTCTTTTGATTAATCCGTCGGCTTTCGTTACCTTGTTTTACATCAGCTTCAATCGTAACAAAATAAACTTGCCAATCGTTCATAGCTGGAAGACTCTTTTTACTGTTTATCTCTATCTGTAAATTACTAACATTAGGATTTCCGGCAATCCCTTTTTTCAAGAAGGATACAACTTCAGCATCACTAGCCCCAAATAGGCTAGCGGATAGCAGGAGTATCGTCGATAATTTCGGCATCAATGACATGGTCATCCTTTCGTGGTGGTGTGTAGGTATCTTGGTAGTTTTGTGAATGGTATTTTCGCGTAAAACGGTTAACAATAAATTTACTCAA
>NZ_JAQTYM010000099.1 GCF_028688295.1 Sulfuricurvum sp. | reverse complement strand
CTGTACGTATCAAACCTTATTCAGTGGTGTTACTCGATGAGATCGAAAAAGCACATCCTGATATTCTTAATCTCTTTTATCAGATTTTCGACAAAGGGATCGTCAACGACGGTGAAGGGCGTGCCATCGATTTTAAAAATACGATTATATTGATGACATCCAATCTCGCAACAGAGGCCATTACCCAGATATGCAACGATTATGACAATATCGAATTAGCTCCTCTAACCGAAGCGATTCTACCGATTTTGAGTGATTATCTCAAACCAGCTCTTTTAGGTCGGATGAATGTCATCCCCTATATGAATCTCTCAGTCGAAGCACTCAAAGAGATTGCTGCTTTGAAATTAAAACGGATCGAAAAACAGCTCGCTACTCGTGAGATTAGTTTCAAATACGACCAGAAACTACTCGATCACATCGTAACACTCAGTAATGCAACCGATACGGGAGCTCGTAATATCGAGTTAATCATCAATACGAATCTAATGCCAAAACTCTCACAGAAAATTTTAGAGTGCAGTATTGATGGGACTACTTTGAGTTCACTCCGTGTAAGTATGAACGATGCCAATGAAATTTTAATAAAAGGAGCATGATATGAAAACACTAGCTACTCTATTGATCGTATCGCTGTTAGGGATGATGGTTGTCGGATGTTCAGGGAGCATCGAGCAGTACAAACCCCTCTATCAGGTAAAACCTGAAAAAAAACCAATAAAAAGCGGAGTGTAATATGGAACTCATTTTAGATGTCATTAAAAACGGAAAAAACCGATCGATTCACAAAAGTTTACGTTTTGACAAAAAAGATGGCGTTATCGGTCGAAGCAGCGACGCTGATTACCAGCTAACCGATCCGCAAAACTATATTTCAGGTAAACACGTCTACGTCGAATACAAATACGGGCACTATTATCTTCGTGACGAAAGCAGCAACGGGACATTTCTAAAGCACCCCTATAAAAAACTATCCAAAGGGGTGTCTCATCCCATCACCGCTTCTGAGATTTATATTGTCGGTGATCATGAACTGCAGGTTCGCTTTAGCGATAATGAATATACGGATGATTACATCGTAGGGAGTTTCACCAACGAACCAGAACCACTTGAAGCGATTGATGAGCTCATACCGGATGATGATTTTTTATTTGATGATCCAATAGACCAACCTGATGAGGATGAGTTAGAAACAAAAAATACTCCCCATATTGATGTACTCAATATTCTGGATGATCGAAACAAAGTTTCCATTATGATCGAAGAAGATGAAATAAACGATGATGATCTTCACCCAATCGTTGAAGGACGCAGAGAACTGTTTGAAGAGCATATTGAAGTACCAACGTATACGACTAAACAACAGCCTCAAAAATCTAAACCAACGATTATTTCAGAGGAACATTTAGCACAATCGCTCCGTATTTTAGAAGAAAAGCTAGGAGTTCAGATCATCAATCTAGGTACTCAAGAGCGCGATACTCTCATGCATGAGCTATCCGATGTCATCATTAACGCTCTCGAAGGGCTTCGTAATTCACTCTTTATAAAAGACAAAACGAAACAAGACCTTCGACTCGGTACCTTACACATCGATACCCAAGAGAACAACCCTGTTAAACTCGGCAGATCGGCAACACAACTTCTCGAAGATGAAAAAGTGGGTGGCAGACTCGGTCTTACCAAACTCTCTACGGCTGTTTCCAAATCGTTCACTGAACTCGATTCTCATACCATAGCTTTGCACGGTGCTTCAAAAAATCTCATGAGCATTGCCGTAGCCAACTTCGCCCCAAAAAGTTTGGAATACAAGTTTGAATCGATGGGGACATTACGCGGTCCGATGCCTCGTGCGTGTCAAATCTGGAAATCGTATACTCAAATGTTCGATCGACTCAATGATGATCCGGATTCGGGTGTGGAGATGTTAGCACCCCACTTTACCAAAGAGTATGAAAAAGTCGCTTTTAGTATCGGCTTATCTTCCAATAATACCTATCAAACACACTAGGAGAAAACGATGAAAATTTTATTTCGAGCCATTCCGCTTATACTTATTGCATTGTTTATGAGCAACTGTGCGGACAAACCTACCCACCTAGAGCTTGTCGTTAAATCGGGCGATCGATTAAACCCTAATAAAAACGATGTCCCCTCCCCTTTGATGCTCAATTTTTATGAGCTAAAAACTGCGGATCAATTTACCAAGCTCGATTTTTGGGCACTCAGCGATGAAGCAAAAAAACGTCTGGAGAGTGATCTCATCTCCCAATCCAAACATGTCATTATCCCAAATGAGGAACAAAATTACAAAATACTCTTCGATGAAAACACCAAATATTTTGGAATTGTCGGGAGTTTTAGAAACATCGATTCAAATGCCACATGGCGCCTTCTCAAGACGCTAAAAACAAAAAAATACAACCATCTAGAAATTTTTATCGACAATAACACTATCAAGGAAATCGAACAATGACAAACTCAGTCGTATGGAGAGAGGGGCTATTTATCCGCCCACAACATTTTCAACAAAATGATCGCTATTTCGAATATGAGCTTCGAACACGAACAAGCGAATCAGGACCGAATCAATGGGGACTTTTTGAGCTTGATATCGATGTGCAGTTTCTCAACTCAGGAAAACTGGTTGTGAATCGTGCGTATGGGATCATGCCCGATGGGACACTGGTTGATTTAACGATTAAATCACATGGATTAATTTTAGATATTACCCCTCACGATGCCGGAAAATTGATCTATCTCTCGTTGCCGCTCATAATGCATCACGCTGATACGGTCTCCTTCGAAGAAGAGATCAAACCGACCCGTAAAATAGCACGCCGCGAAAGTGACATTCCCAACACCAACGTGGGAGAAAACTCTAATGCAGAGCTTTTGTTGGCACAGCACAACTTTCGCTTACTTCGTGAAGAGGAGTTGAACGAAGGGTACGGGATCATCCCGATCGCCCGAATCGGATCCGTATCTGCGAGTGGTTCTATCTCCCTTGATGAGAACTTTGTCCCTACCTATTTGCATCTTCATAAATGCCATTATCTTATTACACAATTAAAAGAGATCATGAGTGTCCTCAATTTTCGTATGATTAAATTAGCTGAAAAGCTGAGCGATGTGACGATTCAGGCAGCTGAGCTTGGTGACTATCTACTATTACAACTTTTAAACCGTTTTCACAGCCGATTTCATTTTTATCTCTCACAAGAGAGAGTTCACCCCCATACTTTATTTCTAGAACTCAGCTCATTGGGAGCCGAATTATCGGTATTCATGAAAAAAGAGCGACGGCTGATTCGAGAGTACAACTACGATCATGAAGATCAAAAAGAGAGCTTTCTTCTGCTGTTAAATGAGCTTAAAAACATGCTCAGTATGGTACTGGAGCAAAACAGTCTTAAACTTCCGATTGAACAACGTAAATACGGTATTTTTGTCGCAAAAATCGATGACAAATCGCTCATCGAATCCGGTGCATTTGTCCTAGCGGTAAGTGCAGATATCTCAACCGAAAAAGTGAAAAAACTTCTCCAAGACAACCTAAAAATCGGAACCATCGAAACCATTCGTGATTTGGTCAACTACCATCTAGCCGGATTTAAAATCAAACCGCTACCGGCAGCTCCACGTCAAATACCGTATCGGGTCAACCACATCTATCTCAAAATCGAGTTGAGCGGCGAAGAGAAAAAGACCTTACAAAGCTCCGGCGGTATGGCTTTCCATCTAACCGGCGAGATCGAAGGGATCGAATACACCTTATGGGCTATTCGAAATAATAAAGAAACATGAGAGGGATGTGATGAACACAACGGATAACAAAACGGTATTACTCCCCTCCTCCGAGTCAGAGAACCGACTAACAGGATTTAGCACCCCTGCAAAACCCTCTGAGGGTTTTACGAAAATGGTGAAATCTCCGCAGCCCCAACAATCGTATAACACGTTTTTCCAAGAGCATGATACGAATTTCGTTTCTGGAAACAACCCCTTTATTGCCTTGGCAACGCCACTGTTTAAACACATGGATATTCTCCTGCATACCTATGATGTAGGGGATGTCGGAGGGATTCACACTTTATTACTTCAAGAGATTGAAACGTTTAGCCAAAATGCTGCAAAACAAAATCTTGACAGTTCCCAAGTATCGGTTACCCGCTACCTTCTATGTACTTTTTTGGATGAGTTGATTTGTACTACCTATTGGGGAAAAGACAATGATTGGGCACATGGGAGTTTACTAAGCCATTTTTATCATGAAACGTATGGAGGAGAAAAGTTTTTTCAGCTCTTGAGCAAACTTTTGGCATCACCTGCCAACAATATCCATCTTTTGGAATTTATGTATGTCTGTATCTCTTTAGGATTTGAGGGGAAATATCGGATACAAACCAAAGGGAAAATGGAACTCGAATCGATACGGGATAATCTCTACAAACAGATCAAGACCGTACACGGTCGACAAAGTAAAAAATTCTATAGCGATCATACCATCTCATCGCAACAACACCATTTCTTTTATAAAGCATCTTATTTGGCTCTCACGCTCGGTAGTCTCATCGTATTAACCCTAATCTATACGATCTTTACTCTGACATTAAATTCTCAAGAGAATGATTTCATCCCGATCGTACAAAATGAGATTAATGAAATTACCGACATCAAACAACACCATTCCCTCTCAAAGGATACCAATGGATCGATTTAACCGCATAAAGCTTTTTAAAAGTACCCGTTTTTGGATTTTAGTAGCAGCTTTTGTTATCGCCCTTATTGTGATCATGTTGGGTGATGCTATGTTTGATTTTCTTGCATCACTCTCTCTGCGTCTTTTAATCGGTTTCTCGATTTTTTTCGGCACTGTTATGGCTATTTTGCTCCTCAAACTCTATGGTAAACAAGAGAGTCCCGAAGAGCTGCAAGAGAAAAAAATCCTTCGCGACAAAGAGAAAGCCAACGAAGATATTGTTAACAGCAAAGTATCCGATTTAAAAATTCGTTTTGCCGAAGCGACTAAAATCATTAAAAACTCAAGTATCTATAATACTCGCGATGCCAGCTATGAACTCCCTTGGTATCTGGTGGTAGGAAGAGAAAAAGAGGGAAAAACCTCTTTACTCGAATCCTCAGGACTCGATTTTCCACTCAATGTTGATTATCAACAACGCAGTGTTATGGAAGCGGGATCAACACAATCCTTTCAATGGTATTTTGCCGAACATGCCATATTTGTCGATATGCCGGGAAAATTCATTTCCCAAGAATCAGGATCGGTAGACCAAGGGGTTTGGAAAGCATTTTTACAACTATTTAAAAAGAAACGTTGGAAACGCCCTATCAACGGAGTTGTTCTCACGCTCAGTGTTGAGACCCTTATGGGTAAAAATGAGGTTGAGCTAGAAAACTATGCCAAAGGTCTTAGAGACCGATTTGATGAACTTTCCAGTGCATTTACCTCTTCGATCCCCATCTACCTCTTTGTAACTAAAACTGACAAAATACCGGGGTTTAACGAATATTTCTCGACATTGAACGATACAGAAAAAGATGAAATTCTCGGTATGACGTTTGATGAGAACAAAAATATTGACAGCAGTGTCGTTCAGCCTGAATTTGAGACATTGATCAAACGGCTCGATGATTCGATTCTTGATCGAATACACCAAGAGTGGGACAGCGCGT
>NZ_JAQTYM010000098.1 GCF_028688295.1 Sulfuricurvum sp. | reverse complement strand
AGCCAATCGGGACGTGTTCCGATGGCGTTAGGAAAAAATGGAATCTGCTCTTTATTATGTGACAATCGCACTTGGAATGTCGATTGTGGTGAATCTGATTTTAAAACGGTTTGGAATCTCGCCGATTATCGGATATATCCTCACCGGTGTAACGGTGGCGTATGGGTTTGATCTGCGTCATATGGCTGATTCTCATACGTTGGAGATGCTCGCCGAGTTCGGTGTAGTCTTTTTGATGTTCACGATTGGGCTTGAGGTGTCGTTGCAGCGTTTGTCTACGATGAAAACCGATGTCTTTTTTAATGGTTCATTGCAGGTTCTTCTCTCTGCCGTTATCTTTTTTGTATTTTCCTATTTGGTCTTTGGAATTTCGCTGGAAACGGCGCTGATCGTCTCTATGGCTCTTTCTCTTTCATCTACGGCAGTCGTTTTGACTTATTTAAAATCGACCAAAGAGATCGCCCGTCCCTATGGTCAGAAATCAACAGGGATTTTGATCTTTCAAGATATCGCCGTTATCCCGATTTTGATTTTGATCGGTTTTTTGAGCTCGGATGGGAAAGATATCGGTGATGTTCTGATCCAGACATCTATTAGTGCCTTGGTGATCGTAGGATTGCTGTTTATCGTCGGTAAGCGGGTGATGACGTGGCTGCTCCATTTCTCCTCCAGTAGTGAAGTGGATGAGCTTTTCATGGGGTCGGTTTTGGTGATCGTAGTCGCCTCTTCGCTTCTCGCTTCGTATGCCGGTTTTACCTACTCACTGGGGGCGTTCGTTGCGGGGATGATAATCGCCGAGACCCGTTATCACCACAAAGTCGAAGCCGATATTGCGCCGTTCAAAGATTTGCTTCTCGGGACGTTTTTTGTCACGGTAGGGATGAAGATCGATTTGGGATTGTTTGTTACCCATTTTTGGGAGATTATGGCTATACTCATCGGTGTTTTGATCGTAAAAGCCATCGTTATTTTCGGCGTTATCCGTATCTATTCTCAAACCAAGATAGCGTTTAAAACAGCTATCGCCCTTTCTCAGGTGGGGGAATTTTCGTTTGCTATTTTTGCATTAGCGGGAAATCATAAACTCATCCCCGATGAACTGTCTCAAATTTTGGTTTTAGTGGTTGTTTTATCTATCATAGCCACCCCTTTTATTTTGGCTAATTTATCGAAAATCAGCAGCTACTTTTTTAAAGATATCAGTGTTACTGAAACGTTTGCGATGCTACCTGGACGCAAAAACCATCTTATCGTTTGCGGTTACGGTGTAGTCGGGAAATTTGTTGCCAAGGCATTAAAGGCCGAAGGGGTCGATTACGTTGTCGCCGATAACAGCTATAAACATGTCGAAGAGGCACTACGAGATCATCAAGAGGTTTATTTCGGCGATATGTCCAAAACAGCTATTTTGGACAAACTCTGTGCGAAAGATTCGGTAAGCGTTATAGTGACCCTTGATAATTTAGAGAAGAAGAGACTTATTTGTGAAACGATTATCCGTTATGCACCGAATGTCAAATTGGTGGTTAAGGTGATTAGTTTGGAGGAAAAACGGGCTCTGAGAGGATTGCCTATCTCCATCACTATCGATGGAAAGAGAGAGGTGGCAGCACGCTTGGTAAGCGAAGCACTTTATTGTGATATATAATCTCCCGCATCTGAAAAATGCGGGTAGCTTCAGGGGGTTGTAGGGACATTTGTCCCTGCCACTTTGCGGGCTTTGCCCGAAAAGTGTGTAACATTTCAGTTAGCTAACTTTTTGTTCCGTGACAAGCCATTGGAGATAGCGGATTGACCAGTCGAGATCCTCTATCGCCGTATCGATCTCTTCTACCGGAGCAGGGAGATTGGCTTTGAGTTCACGAACTCGTTGTTTGAGATATTGTGCCATAGAGTAATAGGTGTTGAGAGAGGTGTCATCTTGGGCTTTGATGATCAAATCTTCGAGCGTTTCGATGAGTGGTTTTTCATTGGGGAAGATATTCCCCGCTTTGCGGAGGGTACGTTGCACCTTTTGCAGATGCGCCATATCAACCTTGAACTTTTCGGGATTAGCAGACATTAGTTTCCTCGTGAACCCGGTTTAATAGCCTCAGAACCGTTTACGCACAACGGGCAATTATCGGGTGCGTACATCTCGAAATCGAAATCTGCGAGGGCAAAGAGAGGTTTATCACTAGGCAAGGCACAGTTGACTTTGCGCTCCAGTGCTGAACCCTCACGTTTGCAAAATCCACGATTAGCAAGTGCCGCAAAACCGACGACGATACCGCCGAGGGCTTCGATTGCTTTTGCCGCTTCCATCGCTGAACCGCCGGTGGTGATGATGTCTTCACAAATGAGGACACGCTCTCCTTCAGTGATCTCAAAACCGCGACGGATTTGCATCTCACCGCTAACACGCTCTGCGAAAATAGAGCGTTTATCGAGCGCCGTTGCGAGGGCAAATCCTGCGATCAAACCACCGAGTGCCGGAGCACAAACGGTATCGATTTCGATTCCGTTTTCTTGAATTTTAAGCGCTAACGCATCAGCGAGAAGCTTTGCTGTGCGAGGTTGCTCCAACACTTTTGCCGATTGGAGATAATAGGCTGAGTGATTGCCTGAGCTGAGTTTAAAATGACCTTCGAGCATTGCGCTTGCATCGAGATAGATTTGTTTGATATCCATCACAATTATACCGTCAAGATATCTTGCTCTTTAGCTTTGAGCAACTCTTCGATTTTGACGATAAATTTATCGGTTATTTTTTGAACTTTATCTTGCGCCCCTTTGGATTCATCGGCAGTTACCAATTTATCTTTTTCGAGTACTTTGATTTTGTCGTTTGCTTTTTTACGGTCATTACGAACCGCTACTTTTGCATCTTCCGCCATCCCTTTCGCTTTTTTCGCGGTATCTTGACGCTGATCAACCGTCATTGGAGGGAAAAAGAGTTTGATTTCGGTTCCGTTGTTATTCGGATTGACCCCGATATCGGCTTTCATGATTGCTTTTTCGATGACGCTGAGCATCGATTTATCCCATGGAGAGATAGTGATGGTGGTTGCATCGGTAGCGAGTACGCTCGCTGCTTGATCGATCGGAGTGAGCGATCCGTAGTTATCGACACGGACATTGTCCAAGATTTTAGTAGTGACACGTCCGGTGCGGAGTGTGCGAAAGTTGCTGAGTAGGTGATCGCAGCTTCCTTGCATTTTTTCTTCACAAAATTGATACACTTCGTTTAACATGAAATTTCCCTTCGTCTTATTTGGTAGTGTTAATATCGTTTACGATATTGATCGTCGGTGCAGTAACATCGGTTTTTTCGATCATAGCATCGACAACTGATTGGTTTTTTTGCTGAGCGTAAAAATAGCCCAATGCAATGGTATTGACAACGAAAACAAACCCGAGAAAAAAGGTTACTTTAGCCAAAAAGCTACCCGGACCTTTTGCTCCGAAAACTGATTCATTCGAACCGCTGTAAGCTCCCAACCCGATGCTTGAGCTTTTTTGTAGAAGTACAGCGATGGTGATCATAACGACCAAAACGATCTGTACGATGAGCAGTATACCTGTCATGTTAATCCTTGATATTTAAAAAAGTTCGCGATTATAGCATAGTGTTCATAAGAGCCGAATGAAGCTTGTTTTTAAACCGATTAGGATTAAAATACCGTTTTACAAAGAAATGTTAAATAGCATAAGAAAAGAGAAAAATAATGGATACAAAACGACTGATAGTTTTTGCCGGGGTTATTACCGCAATCATAATAGGAATGACATTTTTTTCGCCGCAACCTCAAAAAAAAGTGGGTATTCCAGAAGCTAAAACGGTGGTTTCGGTGAGTACGTTTTCACTTTATGAAGTTGCCAATGCCGTAGCGGGTGATGCTATTGATGTTCGCACGATCGTTCCGTTAGGATCTGATGCTCATATGTTCTCTCCTAATCCGACGCAAGTAGCCGACATCTCTAAATCAGCTCTTTTTATCTATAACGGTGCAGGTTTTGAGACATGGGCAGAAGGGGTAAAAACGACACTTAGTACTACGACCGGAGTGATCGATATGAGTCAACGGGTCGCACTGCAAAAAAGTAAAGAGGAAGATCATGCTGAGCACAGTGCTGAAACACCTGTCGTTCATGGGGAACATAATCATCAGGAAGGGTATGATGCTCACTACTGGCTCGATATCGACAACATGATCAAAATGACCCAAACGATCGATGCGGAGTTCTCGAAACTTCTCCCGAGTAAAGCAGAGCAGTTTCACAAAAATGCAGCAGGCTATATCGGTGAACTCCAAAAACTGAAAACCGAGTTTACGACAGGGTTGAGTGAGTGTAAAAATCGTACGCTTGTTACCAACCATAATGCGTTCGGGTACCTTGCACGTGCGAATAAATTTGAAAATCTCTCTGTAATCGGTCTCTCAAGTGATGAACAACCTAGCGCGCAAGTAATGGCGCATATTATAGAAGTGGTACGAGAACACAGCGTAAAAACAATTTTCTTTGAAGAGCTTATCAACGACAATGTTGCCCAAACCATTGCAAAAGAGACCGGAGCTAAAGCAGTGCCGCTTCAACCGCTGGAAAATATTAGCGAAGATGAGTTAAAATCACATCAAACCTATCTCTCACTCATGCGAGAGAACCTGAAAAAATTAAGAGAAGCGATGGAGTGCCGTTGAAGTTTTTCCCCAGCCTTTTTGAAGTGAACAACCTCAATTTTGAACGGCAGGGGAACTTGGTTCTTAAAAACGGAACGTTTAAAATTTTGCCGGGAGAGTATTGCGCGATTATCGGACCCAACGGAGGAGGGAAAACGACCCTTGTCCGCCTTTTATTGGGGCTTGAAAAACCGACCTCAGGAGTGATAAAACTCTTTGGCACACCTCAAAACCGCTTTCGAGATTGGAACCGTATCGGGTATGTCCCTCAACGCTCCGCTCTTGTGGATGGCTCATTTCCCGCTACGGTGCGTGAAGTAGTAGGGATGGGACGCTATGCCAAACGGGGAATTTTCGGATTCGAATCCACCGAAGATAAAGCCGCGATTGCGGAAGCGATGGAGCTGATGGGGGTATCGGATTTATCGGATCGTCTTATCGGAAACCTCTCCGGCGGTCAGCGTCAGCGGGTGATGATCGCACGCGCCCTCGCCTCTAACCCCGACGTTTTGATCGTCGATGAACCCAACACGGGGGTCGATGTCGAATCTCAACACCGTTTTTATGAGCTTCTTCGCACTCTCAACCGTACCAAAAAACTCTCGATCCTCTTTATCACTCACGATGTCGGGGTGATTGCCGAGGATATTACCCGTGTTTTATTTGTGAATCAAACGGTTCTTGTTTCCCAAAATCCTGCCGAAATGATCCGATGTGATGAGATGAGCCGACTCTACGGCACACCGGCACACGTCGTGAGTCATAACCATTAGGATCCCAAAATGATAGAGATGTTACAGTATCCGTTTATGCAACGCGCTTTTGTCGCGGGACTGATGATTGCCGTCCTTGCATCACTCAGCGGTTCGTTTATCGTCCTTCGCCGATACTCCCTTCTCAGCGAGACATTAGCCCACGTCTCACTCGTCGGTGTTGCCGTCGGATTACTGTTCGGAATGAGTCCGTTGTGGATGGCAGTATTGGCGTCACTGGTCGCCTCGTGGCTGATCGAGTATTTGCGCAGTGTTCACGGGATGTACTCCGATTCGGTACTCGCGATTTTCCTCTCAGGCTCCCTTGCTCTCGCGATCGTGATCGTTTCG
>NZ_JAQTYM010000029.1 GCF_028688295.1 Sulfuricurvum sp. | reverse complement strand
GGATTGAACCGGAGTCCTAAACCAAGGAAGTAAAGGCGTCTACATGCTTAGTAACGTTGTTTGTTTTTCAGATGACTATCACACAACGTGCAAAGCTACGTCATCCAATTCTCTAAATTCATTCAAGTCCGAGACACTCCAAGAATATAGCTATCACAGGGGTTATACGCCAAGCCCTTCCAGTTATAGCATAGGAAGGTAGCGCAGTCCTAAATTAAATTAAACTTACGCTACAGCGTAAGCAGGACGGTAATTAGTGTTGTTTGCGTTTAAGCAAGTGTGAGCCGTATAACGGAGCTGCTCAGTCCGGCGATGCAACCTAAACCTTCTTGATCCAGTCGAAGCCATGTCGCCCCCACAAGAAAAAAGGATAACCGAAGTTATTGCGCAATTATACCCTAAGCTGCGTAAATGAATATGTAATATACAGAGACTACTGAAAAGTGAGAATGAAGCCGATTTCACGGTCACTATAGAGGATCGAATCGGTCGGCTCACCACTAAGATGATGGGGGATTGCGCGAAACTGCGGATAGGTTTGAATACTCATCGTTACGTCTAGATCAATCCGGAAAAACAAGAGGGCATTTTTCATCCCATCGGCAATGCGTCCCAACGGGTCGAGAAAGAAATAACTGACGTTTCCCAACGCTCTGGAGCCGAAAACGACTCCCCCCTGTCGATCCAGTTTCCCCTCAAGGATATACATCCCCTCCCCCAAAAAAGAACCGAGTAAAGGGGTAAAAATAAGATCCTGAATCGAGGGAACCTCAGCGAAAGCCTCGTACCCGTATTCCCAGACAAAAGTGGACATCAAGGCTGATAAAGCGGCCGACTCTCCGATCGATAACCCGTCATTTCGTCCCATCGTATAATACCAAGCACCCGAAACAGGATGACCGATGTAGTTTATAGCCCAGTTGTCATTATCCCAGACAGGTCTCGTGGTGACGTGATCCTTCCATCGCTGAGAGAGGGACTTTTCTTCGAGTTTCGCCGCATTCCAGTTGGTTATATCTTCGGGCATCATTGCCAGTGCTCCGATCGATGAGAGCATAATCAGCTGCAGATAGAGAGAATCTTCGACGACGGATTTATAGCGATAGGGAAGTTCTTCATTGACGTTGATAAACGTAGGGCTATAATCTTTCGGCGCACTGCTTGAGATGTTGTTATCACCGAAAAGAGGTAAGGTAAAGGAGAGGAAAAGAACAGCCCAGAAATGCATTCCCTGCACACTGGGGTTCTCTGCCTTCTTTATTCGTTGATAAGAGATTTGATTGTGCGGGTAAGTGCACAGCATTGTGCAATCTTTTGTGTATTGCTTAGGGTATCATCCAAAAGGATGTTGACTATCGCCGAACCGACGATAACACCGTCCGCCCCTTGCACTTTTTCTTTTGCCGTTTTCTCATTGACACCGAAGCCGACATAAACGGGGGTCTGCGTATGACGTTTAATCATCGCTAAGGTCGGAGCCAAATCTTCCGCTTTTCCACTTCCGGTGATCCCCGCGTAGGCGACGAGATAGATAAACTTGCGCGCTTCTGCGGTAATAAGTGCAATTCGCTCTTCCCCATCGGTCGGAGCGACAAACGTGATATTGGCCAAGCCTCTACTCTCAAAAAGATTATGATAGTTTTTTGCCTCTTCGTAGGGTACATCGGGGATAATCAAACCGTTTACACCGATGCTTTTCGCCTTATCGAGCAAACTTTCCATACCGTATTGGTAAAACAGATTGAAATAACCCATCCATAATGTATCGATTTTTGGGGTGATCGCAGTGGAAATATCTAAAAGATCAGCAAAACGGAATCCCGCTTCGAGGGCACGCTGATTTGCCGCTTCGATAACGGGACCATCCGCAACCGGATCTGAGAATGGAACACCGAGTTCGAGGGTATCAACACCGTTTTCACCGAGAGCCAATGCTAAATCAACGGTAAAATTTTTATCAGGATAACCTGCAGTAATGTAAGCTACGAGTTGCTTCACGCTTTCTCCATATCGGGTAAAATTAAAAGTGAAAAGTGGATTTTAGTGAGTTCATTATCCATTTTAAAATCTTCTTGCCACTGCATAAACATATCGGCAACGCTGATCAGCCAGTTAATCGTCTCTTCGTTAACAATTTTATCACGAGTTCTTAGCTGTTCTAGTGCATCTTCCACAAAGGTGGAGAGACGAACCATCGGCTGAATTTGCAGGTAGCCTGAAGCTGATTTGACATTATGAAAAATCCGAAATAGCTCTTCAATACTGCGATGGTAACGTTCAACGTTGCCCAAATCAATAATTAAAGATTCCATAACTTCAGACATCATTGCGTAATGATCTAAAAATTCGTCAATGATTTCAAAGTCGAAATTAGCTTCTAGAGCACTCCGTATCCCCATAATGAACTCTCCTATAATGTGGGAATTATATCTAGCTTTTCATTAATCATCTACTTTAAAATGTCATGCAATATCTTTGAGAGGGAAATTTTGGGTAAACTATCTCCATTAATACACATGAGAGTTTAGACAACAATGAAAAAACTGACAATCGGTTCGATTCAAAAACGCAAAAGCTCCCTTCCGCTCGTGATGATCACGGCGTATGATGCCCTTTTCTCCCGTCTTTTTAGTGAAAGCGCTGATATCCTCCTCGTCGGTGACAGTCTCAATATGAGTTTTGGAGGAAATCCCGATACTCTGAGTGCAACAATGGATCAAATGATCTATCATACCAATGCCGTGTGCAAAGGTGCTCCAGAGATATTTGTCATCACTGATATGCCTTTTGGCTCGTATTGCGATGAAAAAACTGCTCTGGAAAATGCTATCCGTGTCTATCGAGAAACCGCAGCCGATGCGGTAAAAATCGAAGGGGGAACCGACAAAGCCCACCTCGTGCACCATCTCACCTCCAACGGAATCGCCGTCTGCGGACATATCGGACTCCTCCCTCAAGCGTTTCGCGCTGAGGGGGGATACAAGGTCAAAGGCAAAACTGAAACCGAAGCCCTCACGTTGATTGCCGATGCACAAGCAATCGAGGAAGCAGGAGCTTTTATCCTCGTGATCGAAGGGGTAAAAGCCGATGTAGCAACCCGTGTCGCTCAAAGTGTCTCCATTCCAGTTATCGGGATCGGCGCGGGTAACGGCGTAGATGGTCAGGTACTCGTGTTCTCCGATATGCTCGGACTGTATGAACCCTTTGTCCCGAAATTCGTCAAACAATACATGAACGGGGCGTCAAGCGTCAAAAAGGCCGTTTCAAACTACAAAACCGAAGTACAAAACAAGGAGTTTCCAAATGAAAACTATATTTACTAGTCTACTCGCTATTGCGCTAATGTTTGCTCTTTCAGGATGTTGCAGCAAAAATGCATGCGCTTATAACTCAACCAATACCTCAGATTCATCTAATAAGACCTGCTAATCGCATGGAAAGAATCGTAGAGATCGAAAAATTTAACGCCGAAGAGGTTGTCGAAACCTCGCTCCGTCCTAGCAGTTGGGATGGGTACATCGGACAAGAGCAGATCAAAAAGAATCTTGGGGTTTTTATCGAGGCGAGTTCGAAACGGCGTGAAGCCCTCGATCATGTCCTCTTTTATGGCCCTCCGGGTTTAGGGAAAACGACGTTAGCCCTCATCATCGCTAATGAGATGGGAAGTAATATCAAAGTCACCGCCGCCCCGATGATTGAAAAAAGCGGTGATCTCGCCGCCATCCTCACCAATCTCGAAGAAGGCGATATTCTCTTTATCGATGAGATTCACCGCCTCTCCCCTGCGGTCGAAGAGATCCTCTACCCCTCTATGGAAGATTTTCGTCTCGACATCATCATCGGCTCAGGACCAGCGGCACAGACAGTCAAAATCGACCTCCCACGCTTTACCCTCATCGGTGCAACCACTCGTGCAGGGATGCTCTCAAACCCTCTACGTGATCGTTTCGGGATGAATTTTCGGATGCAGTTTTACAACCCCGATGAGTTGTGCGCCATCATCACCCAAGCCGCCACAAAACTGGGGAAAAATATTGACCAAGAGGCTGCTCACGAGATCGCCAAACGCTCACGCGGAACACCGCGTATCGCGTTACGACTGCTAAAGCGGGTTCGGGATTTCGCTGATGTCGCTAACGAATCCGCAATTTTACATGAACGCTCCCGCTACGCCCTCGATCAGCTAGGGATCAATGCCAACGGGTTTGATGAGATGGATATCCGCCTCCTTAAACTACTGATGGAGGCCAAAGGGCGGGCAATGGGTCTATCCACCATCGCCGCCGCACTCAGTGAAGATGAGGGGACGATCGAGGATGTATTGGAACCCTACCTCCTCGCCAACGGTTATCTGGAGAGAACTGCGCGCGGGCGGGTTGCAACCGCTAAAACCTATGAACTCTTAAAATTCGGAATCCCTCAAAACGGACTGTTTGAATAATGTTATCCATGAAAAAAGAGCACTTTACCCTCGTATTATTATTGATTGTTTCGTATGGAATCTACGTTTTATATGAACCGTTTTGGATGAGTATCATCGTCGCTTCGCTGCTAGCGATCTCTACTCACCATATTCAAATGGGCTTTTTACATCTTACGAAAAGTCGTTTTTGGGCGTCAGCACTCTCTACCATAATGTTAGGATTGCTCTTTTTTGCACCGTTGGGATATTTTTTATTTCATATCTCAGTAATGATGCAAAATCTCGATCCAATGATGATGAGTACTATAGAGAGCAAGTTTAGACTCTGGCTCACTCATCTGCCCCCTTCACTCTCCCGTTTCGAAGCAAAAATAGAAGCGTCGTTGGTCGGATTTGATCCTACCGCTTTTTCGCAGAATATTATCGCTTATGCGTCTCAAATCGGTAGTTTTGCGATGTCATTTCTCTCAGGCACCCTTTTTATCCTTATTTTCTATTTTGTGGCTCACTATTATGGACGGGAGATTTTTGAATTTTTTAAACGCTCTGCCCATTTTCCACAACAAGAGAGTACTCTCATTATGTTCGAGATGCGCTCCTCCATGAGTGTCGTTTTTTACTCTATCCTCGCTACTGCAGTCTTTCAAGGAGCATTGTTTGGGATTGCTATCGAGTACATGGGATATAATGGTTTGCTCTTTGGGATTATGTATGGCTTTGCCTCTTTAATCCCTGTAATCGGAGGGGTCATTATGTGGCTTCCCTTTAGTTTATTTGAACTCTCTTTGGGAAATACTGAAAATGCTTTTTTTATCGCACTCTATACCATTATTGTGATCTCTGTCGTTGCCGATACCTTTATCAAACCGATCATTATCAAAATTATTAATCAAAAATTGATCAAACCCCAAGAAAAGATCAATGAACTCATTATCTTTTTTGCTATTTTAGCCGGACTCGCAACTTTTGGCTTTTGGGGGATGATTATCGGACCAGCGATTACAGTACTCTTTTTAACACTGATGAAAATCACCGAGGCTCAAAGCGAAGAGATCGTTCATTAATCTTGTTAACAGTAAATTCTCATAAGATTGACATGAATCCTCTATACTGTCAAAGTATAAATATAACCCAAATGGAGAAACCAATGAAAAAGATTCTAAGTATCGCACTGATTTTAGGTGCAACCGCGTTAATGGCATGCCCGATGCAAGGTGGAATGCAAGGTGGAATGTGCGGCGATAAAGGCGGCATGGGCGGAATGATGCAAAAATGTGAATGTGACACCAAAAAACTCCCTCCGATGATGGAAAAATTGGATCTAAACGACAAACAAAAAGAGCAAGTTGCCGCGATTCGTGCAGAGGGAAAAGCATTTCATAACAAACAGCACGAAAAAATGATGTCGGTTCTTACCCCTGAACAAAAAGGGAAATTAGAAGGGATGAAAATGATGATGGGACAAGGAAACGGCCCAAAAAACTGTCCTAAGAAAGGTGATATGAAAGGTATGAACATGGGTGAGGGCGCAATGGGCGGTATGGGTTGCAAAAACTGCAATAACAAGTAAATACGATGATCAAAATCCTCCTGATTGAAGACGACCTCGAAATATCGGATCTCCTGACCCAATATTTGAGCCGTTATCAGATGGAGGTCATTAGCTACGCTCATCCCAAAGCGGCATTATCGTCACTGGGGATCGAATCGTATGATCTCGTTTTACTCGATCTCACCCTCCCCGATATGGACGGATTGGATGTCTGCAAAGCGCTTCGTGAAAAAAGCGACATCCCGATCATTATCTCCTCGGCTCGGAGTGATTTGGGAGACAAAGTGATCGCACTCGAACTCGGTGCCGATGACTACCTCCCAAAGCCCTATGAGCCCAGAGAACTAGTTGCTAGAATCCAAAGCTTATTACGCCGTATCAATGGAAAAACCATTCAAGCGAGCAGTGATATGTTTCGTGTCGATGAAAACGGCATCTACAAAGAGGGGGAACTCCTCCCGCTCACCCGCGCTGAATTCGAACTACTCAGTCTCCTCATCAAACATCACCGTCAAATCATCTCACGTGATTTTATCGCCAATAACGTTGAGTCTATCGGTTGGGAAAGCAGTGAACGAAGTATCGATGTCCTCATCAGCCGGATACGCCAAAAAATCGAACCCAATCCCAAACACCCTACCCTTATCCGTTCCATTCGGGGTATGGGATATCAATTCACTCTATGATTTCCCGCCGCCACTCGGTATTTTTCAAGCTTCATGCTTTCTTTTTACTCGCACTGATCGTATTGGTTTTGCTTTTTTTCTCTGCTCTTGCCGAACAAGAACGTCAAAAACTTCACCTTCTCGCTCACCGTTCTATGGAACTCTCCCGTATTATCGATGAAACAAAAGCCCGAAGTTGTATGGAAAAAAACCATGAGTTAGCCGAAGCCGGCTTTAAAGTAATGGATGCCAAAACACCAAAATGCGAAGCAATCCGCCTCCCTCCCCCGATGCAATCGAAACTTCGCTCTCGCAACATCAAAGTCACAATCTATAAAGATGATGTCGGATTTATCTACGAACTCTCAGAGGGGCATTGCACTATGCTCTATCGTGATACGGCGGAGGGAAAAACCTACTATTTCGTCTGGTTTTTATTTTTTGCCCTTTTAGGCGGGTTAGTGAGCATGTATCTACTGCTGTGGAGCAATCTCAAACCGCTTAAATACCTTTATGAGCAAATACAGCGCTACGGTGAGGGGGAAGAGATCGATAACTCTCCCAACAATGGAAAAGATGAAATCGCCCTTATTTCTAATTCGCTCTACGATGCATTAGAGAAACAAAACAGACTGAAAAAATCACGTGAGCTTTTCTTGCGCAACATCATGCATGAGCTCAAAACTCCGATTACCAAAGGGAAACTCATCGTCGAACTAGAAGATCCGAGTCCTAACCGTAATCTACTTGCTAAATTGTTTTTACGACTTGAACACCTTATCCGCCAAATGGCAGAGATCGAGAAAATGCATGCTTTTTCTCTCTCCAAAAGTGCAAAAAGTCTCGATTCGATGATATTCAACGCAATGGATAATCTGATGATAGAGGAGGATAGCGTAGAGATCAGTGGATGTACACAGAGCATCATGGTCGATAGTGACCTCTTTACCAGCGCGCTCCAAAACCTAATTGATAATGCAATACGCCACGCAACGTCATATCCGATCCATATCGATTGCGACGGAGCAAAAATCTGCATCCGAAACAGCGGAGAACCTCTCAAACGTCCGGTCGAAGAGGCGTTGCAAGCGTTTGTTACCGAGCGGGGAGACGGTGGTTTAGGATTGGGGCTCTACATCGCCCAATCGGTCTGTGAATTGCACCGCTTTGATTTACAGTACGAGTACAACGAGGGGATACACCATTTTTGTATTCGATTTTAATAAGTACGATTTTTGAAATAAACCCATAAAATCGCTGAAACTCCTGCCATCGCGAAACTAAGCGCCATCCCCAGCGTCATCCATTGCCCGAGTATATAACCGATCTGCGCGTCGGGTGCGCGGTAAAACTCGACTGCTCCCCGACCGATCCCGTATAAAAATCCATACAACAAAATCAACTCACCCTCGAACGCTTTACGGTGGCGATACGCATAGATGATCACAAAGACCACAATCCCCTCAACGAACGCTTCATACAGCTGTGAAGGGTGACGGAGGGTATCATAGACATAGATTCCCCATGGCACATCGGTTGCACGTCCTACTAACTCTTGGTTGAGAAAATTTCCGATCCGACCGAACACGTATGCGAGAGGAACCGATACCGCCACCAAATCCATCAACCGACCGAAAGGGATGCCGTGACGACGATGGTACAGGTACGAACCAATCAAAAAGCCCACAATCGCTCCGTGAAAGCTCATCCCCCGAATACCGACAAACTGCCCATCGATAAACGGATTAAAAATCTGCCACGGCTGCGTGAGATAGTACATCGTATGGGTGTCGTAAAAGAGGATATACCCCAATCGCGCACCCAAGATCACCCCGATCTCTGCATAGATAAAATAATCGTCCAACTGATCTTTGGTAATCGCAATGTTATCTTTTTGGACGATCCATTTCGCAATTACGAGGGCACTTAAGAGAGCGAGAACATACATCAACCCATACCAGTGGACGGGGATAGAGAAAATATTAAATGCTACAGGGTTAAAATGTTCGTAAATATGCTGCCACAATTCCATCAAAACGTCACCACTTTCCAGTCATTTTTAAGCGCCTGCGTCAAGAACTCTCCCGTATGGGTAGGTTCGATCCCTAAAGAAGAAAGCTGTTCTGTGACTCCATAATCATCGCTGCATACGACGCAGACTGAGGCTTTTACACCCGATTCAATCACTTTAGCAACCATCTCTTGCAACTGGGTATTCTCAGCCAATAGCTTCGCCGAAGGACCCCACACCATTAGATGGGCTTCATCCCAATACCCGCGCGGTAAAATAACACTGCCATAAAGTAATACCAGTTTTTTAGCGACTTCGATTTCGCCACTACTCCATACTATGAGAAGTTTATCCATTGGGGTGTGCCTTCTGATGTTGACCCATAATTTGTGTCATGACCTCTAACTTTTCATCCAGCCGATAGGCCTTACCAAATCCCATCACCACACTGCCGCTTTTGGGGGAAAGTTTAAAGAGGTGGAAATCCCCCATTTGGGTTAATGAAGTGACCAATTCCGTATCAAAGTGAGCTTTCAAACGTTCAATGACGATACTATACATATCATCATCTCTACTCAGTTCCGATGCAACCGCCTCGATGGTCACTCGTTTGCGAGCAAAGGGCTGAACGCATTGCAATTCATCTTCGAGAAAGAGGAGTGAGATGTTGGGCTGAGAAAGGAGGTTACGCCCATGTTGTGCAACAGTGCTGATCAGGATATAAAAATCATTTCCCACTCTGACATACGGGGCAGTACTTGCATGTGGACTCCCCTCAGGGGTAAGAGACGCCATCACAAGAGTTTGAAACGTCTCTAGAAATGATTCGACTTCTGTGGTGGTCATTTGCGCAACGCCTCGGCGATCAATTCGATCGGATTTTTAAAGACGACATCCACATCCGCTTCATTCATCGAATTGTTGATCTGCATACGGCACGCACTGCACTCTGCCGTAACCACCTTTGCCCCCGTTTTGGCGATCATAGCGGCCTTTGGACGTCCGGCCGCTTGAGCGAAATGGAAATTTTCCGTCTGCATTGTCACACCGCCGAACCCGCAACAGGCGTTCGGATCGCTCATCTCGGTGATGGTGTAGTTTTGTCCGACCAAGGCTCGCGGCTCTTTATAGACTCCCTGCATTTTACGAGCGTGGCACGGATCGTGATAAGTAACCACTAAATCACTTCGCCCTTTACTCGCTAACAATGCACCCAACTCTGTTTTCTGCTCCAGCCACTCAGTTGCCATAAAGATTTTGCCTTTGAGTTTTTGGGCGCGTGCCAACCACTCAGGCTGATCGTGGAAAAAATGCTCATAATCGATTTTGATCATCGCGCTACACGTCGCTTCGGGGATAATTATCGCTTCAACCTCATCAATAAAGCTCTCGAAATAGACAATGTTCTTTTTGGCGTTATGATCGACCGTCGCAAAATCCCCCGTAAAATAAGCAGGTGCTCCACAGCAAAGCTGTTTTTTTGGGATAAAAGTATCGATACCCAGTGCTTCAAGAATTTCCAAAAGCCCTTTGCCGATTTCGGTGTAGTTGTAATTAGCCAAACATCCGATGAAGATCGCCACACGACGTTGTCCGCCGTTAGAGATATTCTCAGGATAGCTGTTCATAAACGAGGTTTTCCCCATAGAGGGCAAAAGGCGATCTTTTTTAATGATCGGGAGATTAAAACGCGGTTGCATCGAGTTGATCTCAGCTTTGATCTTAAATCCGCACGTCTGAAATACGTATCCGAGTTTAAACAAAACATCCATGGTGCTGCGGTGGCGCAAGAGATAGAAAAACGCCCTCTTAAACCATGCAATCCCGTATTTATCGGCGAGATCGGCACGCACTTGCTCAATCACCATATCGGTAGGCAATGCTTTAGGGCACACATCGGTACAGTTGGTACATAAAAAACAGCTCTCAAATATCGCTTTCGCATTTCTGTCTAGCTCCAGCTCTCCCCGTTCATACGCGCCGAGTAGATCGATAAACCCGCGAGGAGAGGTTACCTCATCAGCATTAACATTGTGGATCGTACAGACAGGGATACATTTACCGCATTTGATACACGCATCAGAGGTATCGGTAAAATGAAAGAGTTCGCGTTTTTCCATCCACTTACACCGTTTTACTAAAGGCTTTATCAGAGCTTGCGTGACGTTTCATATACGCATCAAAAGGCATCGCAATATTTCGGATCAAAAGTGTTCCCGTCACTGAACACTCAATTGATGTAGGGCTCATAGTGAGGAGCCCATCGGCCTCGAACGGTTTCAGCGCTTCGATCGCATCAGCAAAGTACTCTGCGAATTTCACACCGTAAAGTCGCTCGAATCGAGTAATGTCGAGTTTAAAATTGCTCATCAGTTCCATAATAACGTATTGGCGGATACGGTCATCTTCATTTAATGCTACCCCACGCTCGTGCGGCAAACGCCCAGCATCGATAGCGGCCTCATAGCTCTCCATATCTTTGAAGTTTTGTGCGTAATAGTCAATCCCCTCACCGATAGAGGTCAGTCCGACTCCGATCAAATCCGCACCCCCTTTGGTGGTATAGCCTTGGAAGTTACGGTGCAACTCACCTTTTTCAATCGCTTTAAAGAGTTCATCTTCAGCTTTAGCAAAGTGATCCATCCCGATCATTCGGTATCCGAGCTCAGACATATGATCGATGGTGTAGCGCATAATGGCGAGCTTCTCGGCCGGATGCGGCAAGGTGGTCTCATCGATTTTACGCATCGTTTTTTTGAGCCACGGCACATGGGCATAGTTAAATACCGCAAAACGATCAGGATCGAGTGAGATCGCAAGATCAAGAGTCTTTTTAAAGGTCTCCAAACTCTGATACGGCAACCCGTAGATGAGATCGACATTGACACTCACCATGTTGTATTTACGTGCTAAATCCATCGCCGCTTTAGTGATATCATACGGCTGAACACGATGCACTGCCACTTGTACTTTTTCGTCAAAATCCTGAATCCCAAAACTCACACGGTTGAATCCGGCCTCACTCATCACCCGCATCTGATCATCATTGATATGACGTGGATCGATCTCACAGCTGATTTCGGCTTCAGAGGTAAAATTTTTGAAATGGCTTTTGATTGCGCTGATAATTCGGTTTAATTGATCCGCATCAAAAAATGTCGGCGTTCCCCCACCGAAATGGAGCTGAATCACGGGACGGTTGACATCGATATGGGTGCTTAAAATTTGTAGCTCACGAATAAGATAATCGATATAGCGCTCTTTTTTATCCTCTTTGGAGGTAAATACGACATTACAGCCGCAAAAATAACAAGCATTTTTACAAAACGGCAAATGAAAATAAAGAGACAACGGACGCGCCGGATCTTGTGCATGAAGCTTGGATAGATATCCATCATAATCAAAGGTATCACTAAACTCTAATGCCGTCGGATAGCTCGTATAGCGAGGCCCCGGTTTAGAATATTTGGTAAATTTATCAAAATCAAGCATGGTGTGCATCCCTTGGCAAGGTATATTATCGCGATTATACCCTTTTGGATTGAAGTTCCCCTAAAAATACGCTGTTACCAAAAAGAATAAGGAGACGATCAAATGATTATTTTTCTCATGCAAAGTATTGTTTTTAAAAAAATTTGTGATAAAATCATCACAAATTATAATAATTTAAGAGGTCTTATGATTGCCATAAAAGTGCTAGTTGTAGAAGACGATGAAGTAACCGCGTTAAATTTAAAGATGTCCCTTGAAAAGCAAGGGTATGATGTCATCTCTTTAGTCGACAATGCCGTTACTGCTCGAAATAAAATTAAAATCTACAACCCGGATATTGCCCTCATTGACATCGGTTTACAAAAAACGATGGACGGTATTGAACTCGCCCAATACATCCGTGACAAAAACCAACTCCCTTTTATTTATTTGACAGCACATTCTGACAATGAAATGCTTTCAAAAGCCAAAAAAACTGAGCCTTATGGATACATCGTCAAACCTTTTGATCCAATCAATCTTCATACAACGATTCAAATGGCTCTCTATCGCTTCAAAGAGGAGAAAAAACGCTCCTCCAATATCGATGAACTCAAATCTGACCGTGAAGAGCTCGAAAAATTGGTTTATGCCAAAAAACTCTCTGATAAACCTATCGTCGAATTTGGTGAGGGATACCGTCACGATACCGGTTTAGGAGAGACATTTTATCAAAGTCAAAAAATCAAACTCACCAAAAAAGAGAACGCATTTATCCGTCTTATGGTAGCCCAACTAGGTAGTGTCGTCGATTTTGAACAAGCAATTAATTATGTATGGGACTCTAAAGGAGCAACAGATAACAGTGTTCGGACTCTTGTGTGGAGACTACGTTCTAAACTTCCGACCGATGTCATTAAAAATGCTTCAGGTGTTGGCTACTATCTCGAAGAATAGTGGTATCACTTAAATTTTTTCTCAAATTCGCTTCGTAGGACCATATACGCTTCATTAAAATCAAACTCACCATCTTCTTCACTTGCCGATTCTTCGATGACCCAAGAGAGTCTTGAGAGTTCATCAAAACGAAAATTAGCACTTGAACCTTTTAGCGAATGTGCGATAAAAGCGATATTTGTATAGTGTTTAGCTGAAATGGCATCCGCCAATTCATCCAGCGAGTGCTCCATTTTTTGGCGATAAATTTCCAACAAATATTCAATTTGATCTTCTTCAAGCATCAAAGCGCTTTTGAGATGGTTCATGTCTATATTACCCCATTTAAATGCGACCGGCACGATTGATTCTGTTGAAACAATGGTTGTCAATTGTAAATAGCGCTCCATAAGCTGTTCAATTTCTTTGAGAACGATCGGCTTTCCTAAAAAAGCGTCATAGCCGTTTTGGATTGAACGTTCACGCGAACCTTTTATCACATTAGCCGTCAATGCCACTATGGGCGTATGCTTCCGCCCAGTCTCTTGTTCATACACTAAAATATTGGCCGTCGCTTCATTACCATTCATCTGAGGCATCTGTTCATCCATAAAAATCAGATCGAAGAGATCTGATCGATACTTTTGAAATGCCTCTTTCCCATTCGATGCAATCTCATAAGAGACACCGTAGCGTTCCAAAATAATTTTAATTAATTCTTGATTCGCAAAATTATCTTCTGCCACCAATACTCTCCCCACAAATCCTCGTCTGCCCATTATCGCAGCACCCGCTGTACTCGGCGGATTAAGCCCTAAAACATCACCTAAAGCATGTTGGAGTTTCGTACAATAAATCGGAAAGGTCAAAGGGGCTATTGAACTGACAGTATCATAGCGATCATCTAAAAAGTCTAAAATAGCCACTGAAGGTATCTTTCTTTCAATAATCTCCATTCGCAGTACATCGTCAATCGAACTCTCCAAAAAAATCAATAGATCAAATTCTTCATCGAGTGTGTTGATTTGCTTCACCACAAACCCAAAATGTTCCCAATACTTCCATAACGATTCGAGTTTATACTGTTCAGAAGTATCGTATGCTAATAATGCAAAACGAATCCCTTCGTACATGGAAACATCAAACTTACTAAGGGTGCACTCTTGATTTACCGCAACTGGTATTTTCAATGTAAAAATACTCCCATTAGAAGGGGAAGATTGTAATTCGATTGTTCCCCCCATATGATAAGAGAGCTGCTTACAGATTGAAAGCCCAAGTCCTGTCCCACCCTGTAATTTACTTGTACTCTCTTGCGCTTGAGAAAAAGCATCAAAAATACGCTCTTGTTCACTGAGTGCAATACCAATCCCCTCATCAGCAACCGACAGTGACAACATACCACTATCGTAGCGTGCTTCAACATGAATAGCTCCAGCGTTATGACTGAATTTGATTGCATTGCTCAAAAAATTTCCAACAATTTGTTTAATCCGCAACGCATCAGCAACTAACTCATACGGAATCGAAGGATCAATGAAACTGGTCAAGGTAATATTCTTGGAATTGGCGCCTGGGACAAAAAGTTCCATCGTATGCGATATCTCATCATGAATGTTAAAAGGTTGCGGGTCAACTGTAAATTCACCACTGCGAAGTTTAGAAAAATCAAGAATATCATTAATAATATGGAGAAGATTTTCGCCGCTATTAGAGATAATTTCTAGATATTGCTGATAACGTGGGTTGGTTGTCTCATCACGCAATAAGGATACGAATCCTAAAATAGCATTCAGTGGAGTACGTATTTCATGCGACATATTGGAGAGAAAATACTCTTTCGCTTTTGAAGCATTGATCGCCTCTTGTTCTTTTTGATAGATAGTATCGGTGTATAGCTTTAACACTCCGGCAAAATTTTGATCAAACAGATAGCTAATAGCATTGAACATGGCCTGATCATTGATCCCAAGACGATAACTTGCATTTAATACAGAACGTTTGAAATGGGTACAAAGAGCAAAAAGCTCATCTGCTCGTAACTCTTTGTTTTTGAGGTATTCGATCAATTCTCCAATAACCGGGCATTCTCCGATTGTCATTGTCCCCGAAACCACCCCCATAAAATAATCAAACACACTTCTAGCATATTTATTTTTAAAAAAAACGATATCAATTTCATGCCGCTCAAGAATCGTTGCACACAACGCTTCAGATACCCATTCATCCAAAATGGATTCTTTTTCTCCGATCAAGATATCTTTAGAACGGGTTAGTGCGGTTATCTCTGAAAGAGGCATACAGGATTCCTTGTGTGAGAAAATTCATCCTTTATGATACTAAAAAAAAGTTAAAAGTATAATTTTTTATTATTAAGGTGCAACCCAGAGAAAAATTCCTAAGCTGGTAAGTAAAAGCTGAAAAGTTAAAATAGCAACGGTACCAATAATGTTTCCCGTTTGGCAACTGGTACATTGTTTGTACAATCGTGATTCGTATTGTGCATAGAAAAAATAGACTATCATTAAAACAACCGCTGCAATAAGTGCAAAGATATCAATGCGATAAACCCACTCTTGAACTTTTGCAGAGACAAAAAATGGTGTAGCTAAAGAGAGGAACATCCCAGAAATAAGATATTTTACCCCACGTTTAAAATAATCGCGATAAAAAACAACTGGACAGGAACCTCCATCAGCAACAAGCCCATGCTCCAAATATTCATTAATCCGTTCTTTCATCTCTTTATCAACACGATCGACAAACGTGGATCCATAGCAATAATCGAGCTGTTGCTGAAAAATTCGTGCTTGAGCTCCGGTAAGATCTCGATAATGTTGATTCCCCTCTTCATCCTCATACACAACCGTCACGTTCTCATAACGATCAACATCAACACTAATCCCTTCGTAATAGAGACTTCGCTCTGTTTGATTCGACATTCCAGAATGTTTAATCAATCGTCCATTGATATAAGGAACATAGTTGTCGGTTTCTTTAAGGATAACAATATTGTATTGAATACCGATTAATATCGCACTCAGCGCATCCAAGTCATGCGCCCTCATCGTATCAATCATGTCGGTGATCCAAGATTGCAGTTCATCATTAAAGAAACGGACATTAGAGGAAATCAATCTAATTCGACTGTCAGGGTATTTTAGAAGAGGTTGAATCATAGTGGATTACTTTGAGGAAATGTCGATGGCTCGAGAGCCATCGCAAGGTGTGTTAGTGACTTTTGCTCACAACGATGATCATTTTAATATTGATGATCACGAAACGGATAAACTGCCAAATTTTACATGTACGGAAAAAACGTGCTGTTTTTCCAGGAATCATCGCGGTATGAAATTTATCATTTTTTGCGAAATTAAACTCTTCAGGTCTTACTGCCATTATTATCTCCTAATTAGGGTATTTTAGTATCAAAGAGGAGCCCTCTTTGATGATCGAACGTCTCTTTATTCCGGAATTACTTTCCAGAACGGTTTTAGTTTTGCTTTATAGATAAACAAGAAATGCAAGATATGCTTAATCCAGTGACCTGCAAGTCCGATTTCTCCGAAAGTATAATCGGTATCACGACCCGTTCCCGGATATTTTTCATGATCTGGTACAACAGGATAAACGGTCATCGCCGCTGCTTGTCCATCTAACCAACCTTTACCGGCTGATGCAACACACGCTGCACCCATCTCTGCCATAGAAGCTTCATGTAAATGCGCACTTGGCCCTTTTTTGATCAAATCACAAACACTGTGTGCTACCGCTTTACCGATGATACCACTTGGCATACCAGTACGTGGTGGAGTTGGGTTAATGACGGTGCCATTTGGCGATTTCATCGGTTTAGAGATGATATGCGGAGGTGCGAACGCAATCCCTGCTGCAAAGAGGTTTTTATAGCTTGGATTTTGGTACGTTCGCGGCCAGTCAGATGCTTTCCACTCTTCGTATGGTTTTGGTGTATAGTTTGCATCGACTTTCATAAAGCCATTCGGTGCAAATACGGTGTCGGTAATATCTTCACCCGCTTTGTTGTAAGCTTTAAGGCCGACACCTGCGAATGGAGGGATCAACATCGAGAAATCAAATGTCTCTTCACCCATAGAACCATCGAGAAGTTCATAACTTACCTTCCCTTTTTCAACACGATTGACGTGTGCACCGATGATGTATTCAACACCGCGTTCTGCAAACAAAGATTCGGTGAAAATACGGCTACTGACGACATAACCGCCCACTTTCATGTGCAATCCGCCCATACCGAAATCACCCATAAATGACTCGTTAGAGATCCATTTAATGTCGGCCATATCACGGACACCGGCTTTATTGATTTCATGCTCGATGTTGAAGATGTACTCGAACGCCGCGCCTTGGCACGTACACATACCGTGTCCTGTACCGACGAGGAATTTTTGACGCTCCCCTTTTTTCATTTTTTCGATACATTTAGCGAGCTCATGTGCCGCATGATCGGCGTGATCGGCTGTACATACGGAAACGGTAAATTCGCCCAAACCGTTAGCATCGCCAAGCCCAGGAGTCGCCGCAAAATTCAATTTTGGTCCGGTAGCGTTGATCAAATAATCATACGTAACCTCTTCGCTTTCTCCTGCTTTGCCTTGACCGGTATACTCGATCGTCACAAATGGTTTGTCACTGCTAGCATTTCCCTCAGGATTAAGACTTACCGCTTTTGCTTGCTTGTAGGTAATTCCTGCTTTGTTGTATACAGGGGCGAGATCAAAAGTAACCTCTTCTTTCGTCATTTGACCGACACCCACCCAAATATTTGAGGGGATCCAGTTCCATTTTGAATTTGGGGTAACTACTACCACCTCATGTTCACGTCCTAGCCAATCTGCTGCGAATGTAGCTGCCGTATGTCCGGCAACACCGCCGCCGAGAACAATTAATCTCGCCATATTTTCTCCTTCGATAAATTCCATAAAAGTTGATTATATACCCAATGTATCACAATTATATCACATCCTTAAAATAACCCTTATAATTTAAACTAAAATTTCGATAAAAGCTATAGGTGTTACTATTTTTCACAATCAAGTTGATGCACAAATCTAACTTTTGATCTAAAAACAATACATTATATAGATTATAAATAAATATTATTTGACGATTTAATTCATTATTATAATATCAGCTAATATATTACTTAACTTTATATTATTTTTATATTCAAAAAGCTATCATTTGCGCTCAGAGTATTTGAGGTATTTTTGCCTCATTCAGTTTATAAAGTATCAAAGGATTTCATAATGACAAAATTCACAAAAGCAGTGATGGTAGCACTACTCTCGGTAAGTGTTCTTAGCTCTTCAGTATTGGCTGATGCCGATAAAGGAAAAAAACTTTATCAAAAAAATCTCAAAGAGACATGCGGTATTACTGGTGGAGTATTTGCTGCTAAATACAAACAAGCAGACTGGGACAAAGCATATAAAGCCGGTACATTGAACAAAAAAATGACCGAAGCTTGTCCAGCAGGTAAAGCCTATTTTGAAGGTGATAAATTCAAAAAACTTGAAAATCATTACTACGATTTCGTCCACGATTTTGCAAAAGACAGTGGAAATATCCCTTCTTGCTAATCACAAACTATTGAAATCCTCGGGTTTCAATAATACGAACTCTCTTTAAATCTTCCATCTCGCTTTTATCATAATAAACGAATCGGAATATCTAAAGAGAAGTCACTCTAAATAACTTGAGGAAGAAATTCAATGATTAAACATCTATCAATTGCCGCAGCACTTATAATCAGTACGATCACTCATGCCGATGAAGCCGCTTTGCAAAAACAGATCGAAATGTTAATGAAACGGATCGAGCATCTCGAAAAAGCTCAAGGTTCTATCGTTCAAACACAAACCACCCTCCAAGAATCACAAACCGTGATTCAAGAGGAGCAGACCGCTCAATCTGAGATGATCTCTAAAGTCAACGCCCAAAGTGCGAATGACAATATCAAGTGGGATATTGATTTTCGCAGTGCTGTTCACAGCATCGATTACAAAGAGATAGCTGAAACCAAATCAAATACGTTGATGACAAATCGTTTATGGCTCGGCATGGGCTCAAAAGCAACCGAGGAGCTTTTCTTTTACGGGCAACTAGCCGTATACAATTACTGGGGTGCTCAAACTGAAGATATAGGATGGAATGGCGATAATTGGCGTGCAAGTTCTCAACCACATGATGTTGATCTTCGTTTGCGCCAAGCCTATTTTGTTTATAAGTTTGGTAACGATTGGGATGTACCGATGAGCTTCAGTGCTGGAAGACGTGCCGCAACCGATGGCTTCTTAGCCAATCATCGTGAAGGAAATAAAAAGCCGGGCTCTCCACTGGCACACATTACCAACATGGAAGTCGATGCGGCGATGGTACAGTTTGATCTTGATAAAGTATTTTTACCAGGGTCGTATCTGAAAGTCGTTTACGGTCGTTCTAATGATCCAATGAATAACGCTACATCACCATACTTGACAGACACAACGACCGGTGATGATACCGTCGACTTCCTCGTTTTACCTATGTCGCTTTACAACGACGGACAAAACAATCTTATGGCGCAATACGCAAGAATCACCAATATCAAAGGGCAAAATGCTCAAGCAGCCGGAACCGCTCAGCTTGGGGCAATTTCTTATCAGCTGGATGGGCTGAACGAAGAGGTTGACTTCCTCAATGATTCAACCCTCTTTGCCAGCGTCGCGATGACCCATACGAATCCAGACGGCGATATCCCTATTCTTGGTTCGTTAGAAAATAAAACCGGTTACAGTTTTTGGGCAGGATTTTTATTTCCCGATCAAATCACGGAAGGGGGACGTTTCGGGTTAGAGTACAACTACGGAAGCAAATATTGGACACCGATGACATGGGCAGAAGATTCGATCATAGGATCGAAAATTGCCACACGCGGTAACGTCTACGAAGGATATTGGAATATTCCTATCGTCGGTAAAAATTTAACCGCACAGTTGCGTTATACATACCTTGATCACCACTACCGTGCTAATTCGTCCTATATGATGGATCCAGATAGCCAAAATCTCGACAATTCTCAAGAACTACGCGCATTTGTGCGTTACCAATACTAAGGAGCAACGATGTCTAAAATTGAAAAAAATCCACTTGATATGACCACCAAGGGGATGTCACGTCGTGATGCCCTTAAATTTTTGGGACTTTCCCCAATCGCTGCGAGCGTTATCGCTTCTTCTACCAGCGGAACGGCGACCAAAGCGAACGCATCAGATGCTGTAGGTAAAATCGTTATCGTCGGCGGAGGTGCGGGAGGGATTATGGCAATGGCCCGTTTACGTAGTGCCCTCTCTAACCCTGATATCACTATTATCGCCCCGAATGAAGTACATATCTACCAACCGGGACAAGTGTTTGTAGCATCAGGCGAATACGCACCTGAAGATATTATCGGTAGCAACCTCGATCTCATCCCCCATGATGTCAAATGGATTAAAGACGAAGTCTCATCGTTCGATCCTGATAATAATAACGTTGTAACACGCGGCGGAGAAATCGTCAAATATGATTTCCTTGTCGTTGCAACCGGATTGGTCTACCACTATGAGGCAATCGAAGGTCTAACTACTGACATGATTGGTAAAAACGGTATTTCAAGTGTCTATTTGAATGACCTCGAAAAAGGGACCGCAAAAGGGGGAGAAGTCACTTGGAAGTGGTTTAACGACCTTAAAGAAGCTGCACGCAAAGGTAAACCTCGTATTATCTGTACTCAACCTGCAACACCAATCAAATGTGGTGGTGCACCTCAAAAAATCCTTTATCTTGCAGATGATTACCTCAAACAAGCCTCATTAACCGCCGATTTTACCTTTGCCATGAACGGTGATAAACTCTTTGGTGTCCCTGCCGTCAACGAAACACTGACAAAAGTGGTTCAACCTCGATATGGCAATATCACTAACAAATTTAAGCATAATCTCGTCGCTATCGATGCAGAGAAAAAAATCGCTACCTTTGAAACGAAAAAATTGACCCAAGGGGCGTATGACGAAGATCTCGAAGAGTACGAAATGATCGAAGAGGTTATTCGCGTTCCTCTCGAATACGACTTTATCCACATCGTTCCTCCGATGAGCGCACCGGATGCGGTCAAAAATTCACCGCTCGGATGGCAAAAGGGGAGTGCAGCGGGATGGCTAGAAGTAGACCAAGAGACACTTCAGCACAACCGCTACAATAACGTTTTCGGAATCGGTGACGTATGTGGTATCCCGTTGGGTAAAACTGGGGGAAGTGCACGTCATCATGGACCGATAATGGTTGCCAATCTGATTGCTCAAATGGAGAAAAAAGCATTGACTGAGAAATTTGACGGCTATACTGTTTGTCCGCTCAAAACCCAATATGGCAAAATTATTTTGGCTGAGTTTAACTATCTCGGTGCCGCACCTTCATTTCCTCTTGATATCGGTGAAGAGCGCTGGATTTGGTGGGCCTTTGATCTTTATATGCTCAAGCCGATGTACTGGCATTTGATGATGCGAGGTTTAATGTAAAATGGGTTTTATTCTGCGTCGAGAGCTTTTTATCTTTGGGGTGTTACTTCTTACGTTAATTTTCTTGATGCATCCTGATCTCTTAAACGCGCCACATCAACGATTTACCCTTATGATGGAGAGAGGAAACTTTTTCCATCCGTTTGTTTATACCCTGCTAGCTTATCTCTTTATCACTATACTCCATTTTTTTTATCTCTCTCTGAAAAAGATCATCTCCACAAAAAAATCATAATGTATATTATTTGACGAATAAAATATCATCTTATGTTGACTTATAGCGTCAATAGTATTATAATTGCAATATAGACTAAATGACAATTATAATAAGTTAATATTATAGTTTAAAATAGGTGGATTTTAATGAAAAGTGTTATGATTATTGGGGGTGGCATTGCCGGCGTTGAAGCGGCAATTTATTACCGCAAAGAGGGATTCGATGTCGAACTCATCAGCGATCGAAGCTATGTTTTTATCTACCCTATCGCTATATGGATCCCTGTCAAAACTACCCGTTTTGAAGATGTCGCTTTTTCACTCGATAAAATAGCCGCACGACACACTATTAGATTAACAGTTGATAAAGTAATCAACATCAACGCTTCTGAAAAAACCATCACCCTCAAAGAGGGGGGAGTCCGTACTGCAGAGCATCTCGTTATCGCAACCGGTGCGGCCAAAGTCAACCACGATGGATTGGAATACACACTTTCTATCTGCGGGGCACCTGAGCAATCGATACACCTCAAAGAAAAAATCGATGCACTCATCGCGAAAGGGAGCGGTAAAATCGCATTCGGTTTCGGAGGCAACCCAAACGATCCTAGCGGTGTACGCGGAGGTCCGGGGTTTGAACTCTTTTTTAATCTCCACCACCGTCTCAAAAAACTCGGAATTCGAGACAATTTCGAAATGACCTTTTTCGCCCCTATGGCCGAACCTGGCGCACGAATGGGAGCCAAAGCGCTTAAACTGCTTGAAACTATGTTTAAACGTAATCATTTCGCAACCCATTATGGCAAGAAAATCAAGCGGTTTGAAGAAAATAGTGTGGTATTCGAAGATGATTCCATCTTGGAGAGCGATTTAACAATGTTTATCCCCGCAGGAAATGGCTCTGAACTGATTCGATCTTCCGATCTTCCACAAAACAAGGCCGGATTTATCCACGTTAATAATTACTGTGAAATCAACGGGGTTGAAGGGTGGTATGCCATCGGTGATGCGAGTGCTCTTGAAGGACCTGATTGGAAAGCCAAACAGGGTCACATCGCCGAGGTAATGGCACGCAATGCCGCTCATAATAGTGCTATTTCACTCGGGCTAAAATTAGGAGAAAAAAAAGGATACAAAGATCATCTCAATATCCTTTGTGTTATGGATACGGGTAACGGTGCCGGATTTGTCTATCGCGATAACAAGAAAGCGATCCTGATCCCTATGCCCATCATCGGACACTGGCTCAAAATCGGATGGGGATGGTATTACAAACTTTCAAAAATGGGCTATATCCCTCGCATTCCAGGGATGTAAAAAATCAGTTGCGCAGCGTTGCAATTAATCTCTGTGGATTCAAAAGAGAATCTAGAGCATCATGGATAGAGTGAAAAACGATATCCGAAGCCAATAGAGCTTTTGTATTTGTCCCCTCTTCTTGTATCAGGGCGATCCCTAGTGCAGAAGAAGAGAGCATCAATGCATCGTTTTTACCGTTTCCGATCGTAATACAATGCTGGGATTTTAGTGATTCGATCAAAATAAGTTTTTCACGATCTTGTTGATATTTTCCAATCACATGAACAGAGAGATTATGTCCGTCGCATTGCTCATGGACAGAACCGTAGGTATCTGCCGTCAATACATGGATATCGAGTAACACCGAAAGCTTTTCCAGCTTCTCCATAACACCCGCGATTATCACCCCGTTTGAAGCAATCGTCCCATTATAATCGAGTACCAAATGCTCAATTTCCAACCGTTCCATCCCCGGAATCTCTAATTGAATCATAACTCTCCTTCTAAAAATAACGCTACTAAAGTGTAGAATTAATATTTGTGTATAATTATATTAATAATAAGCTAATCTAAACTACAATAGAATATATTCTATCTTAATGATGGAGGCTTTACTATGAAAACACTTCGAATAGGCGGTAATTATAGCGGTATATCTTTATGATAACTATGGCTATTGTGATTAAATCCTCATTCCATGTAATCATTTTCTTAGTATTACAAATATCTAACCTATTATGAGAAAAACAGTTTTTTTCGTTCTCTTATTGTTCATTCTAATCGGATGTTTGGAGCGAGAAATATACACAGAGATTACCGATACAAGTATAATCTCCCATCCGCCCATTACATTGCAAATCGAAGATCCCAATAGTATACTCAAAAGCGATTTTAAAACCGATTCCGCATCACCGATCAAAATGACAATCTATATCCATTGCACAAAATGCACGAACGCTCAGAGTAAATCATTCGGATCTGATTTCGATGGATATATCCGTATTACACTCACTGATAATAACCGTACCCTCGCCCGTGCCCAAATGGATTACAAAGGGGAAGCAACCCCCAAAGAAGTAGCACAGGTATACGATCACCTGATGGAGAGACTCCAATGGGCAGATACGTTGAAAAAGAACTAGGTGTGCCATGAATGAATCTATCAGTTTAGCCGTTACCTTCCTTGCGATAGTTATTGTGTACGAATTTTTAAAACCAAAGAGTGATAATGACTCAAAGAATCAACCAACAGATGTACCGGATGAAGAGGAGTAAAAAAAGACTTTTCTTATCTGTAAATGCGAACTGAGATGATATAGGCTCTTAAATAGAGCCATATAAAAGAGTGAATTATTAAGAAGCTTCCAAAATTTTTGAAACAATCTCATACACATTATTAGAAAGATTCGGATGATTTTTTATCCGCTCCAGTTCAATCCCCATTTTTGTTTTTTGATCGATATTTAAACGTCCATAATTTTTAAATGCCCCTGCAAGACCTGAAGCGATTTGAGGATTTAAAGCATCAATTTCGATCACTTTGTCGGCAACAAATCTAAATCCATCTCCGCTTCTCTCATAAAAAGCAACCGGATTACGGGCAAAGGAACCAATCAAAGAGCGAACCAAATTCGGTACTTTAACATCATACGCTGGGTCTTCTTGGAGTGCTACGACTCTAGAGAGAGTCGCTTCACGTCTGGAGGAGGCCAGAACACTAAAGTATTTATTCATCACCAAAGTTTGATCCTTATAGCGATCATAGAAATCCGCCAACGGTGCATGGACTAAATCAGGGGCGTAGTTCTCTAGTAAATCCAACGCCGCTAAACGCTCACTCATCGATCGTGCTTCATAGTAGTGTTCTTGAGACATTTGGCTGATCGACTCATCCCCCAAACTCATCAAAATCCCTAAAAGGCGATTTTTCAGAGCACGTTTTCCGATGCTGAGACCGTCTATATCGGTGTTCGTTGGTGTGTATAATGCAATAATCTCCTCTCGAAGTTGATTAAAATAGCGTTTTGCCAATACCCATTTTAGCTTCTCTTGGGCATTGAATAATGAATCCACGTCGATCGTCTCTTGGCGCTGCATCATGGTCGTAATGCTAGGGAGTTCTAACGCTAGCGATTTAAACATCGGGTCCATCATGCTATCACGTAACAAAACCCCATAGCTCTCAATGTAGCGTTCATTCACCTCAGCACCACTCATCATCGCTTCTAAGGTTTCGATACCAAAACGGTTCGCTGCCTCATAACGGACAAATCCATCCCTATCATGCGCCATCAAAAACGGATAATCGACTTCGTCACACTCAATAACCACCGGAGCACTAAAATGGCGGTTCAATGAAAGTTTTGGCGCAGAGGTGATCGCACTAAATCTCACTTCAGTGACCTCATCCGTTATCCATAATGTCGTTCCATTGAGGAGAATAACATCTGAAGTTATCAGATCAAATTCCTCGCCGTTTTTGGATAAAAGGGCAATATTCAGAGGCAACGCATAAGGGAATTGCTCTTGATTTTTGGTATTTTTCGGAATCTTTTGGACGATTCGGAGCACCAATTCAGAAAGCTCAGGAGAATAGGTACTCGAAATATGGAGTGTCGGGGTACGTTCTTGAGAATACCACCGTTTAAACTGATTCAAATCAATCGGGCTTTCACTCTGCATCGCCCACAGAAAATCCTCTGTCCCTACCGCTTCTCCATCAAACGTATCGAAGTAGAGATCCATAGCACGACGAAATCGATCCGCTCCCAGTACCGTATGCATCATCCGAATTACCTCGGCACCCTTTTCATAGACGGTAGCGGTGTAGAAGTTGTTGATCTCCATATAATGATCCGGCTTAATCGGATGAGCCGTCGGCCCTGCATCCTCGACAAACTGCCGCTCACGCAACGCTCTAACATCATCCAGACGCTGTGTCAGAGGAGAATTCATATCGGCACTGAAACATTGATCCCTAAACACCGTAAGACCCTCTTTGAGCGTCAGCTCAAACCAGTTTCGGCATGTGATTCGGTTCCCCGTCCA
>NZ_JAQTYM010000028.1 GCF_028688295.1 Sulfuricurvum sp. | reverse complement strand
GTTGATGGAGTTTGTGTCAAATAATTTGAGAACGATTTTTAAATAAGTTTATTTTTTAACGAATATATTTTTCTTTGAAGACCAAAATATATTTTAGATAACATAAGATAAATTATATTGAAAAATTTACTCAAAAAAATTCTATTCGTATCAATTTGGTAAACAATCTTTAGGTTATAATGAAAATTAACAACCTAATAATTGGGCAAAAAGGTTAAAGATGCGATTTTCATTACTCGATTTTTTCAAACATGAATCAGCAACGGGAATACTTTTAGTTATGGCAACGGTATTTGCAATGATCTTTGCAAATACATCAGGGTTATCTATTTATAATGAACTTAAAACGCTTCCTGTTGTATTGGGAATAGGGAGTTTTGTCATAGCTAAACCTCTATTGCTATGGATTAATGATGGATTGATGGCTATTTTCTTTTTGATGGTAGGGATGGAAATCAAGCGCGAATCTGTCGAAGGTTCCCTGAGCGATTTAAAAACGGTTTCTCTTCCTGCCATTGCGGCGATCGGAGGGATGGTTGTTCCCGCACTGATTTATGCCCTTTTCAATCAGCATGATCCGGATGCGATTCAAGGATGGGCGATCCCTTCGGCAACGGATATCGCTTTTGCTCTTGGGATTCTGAGTCTGTTGGGGGATCGGGTACCCAAAGGGTTAAAGCTTTTTTTACTGACGCTGGCGATCATCGATGATTTGGGGGCAATCATTATTATCGCTCTTTTCTATACGTCGAGTCTCTCTACCCTGTCGTTGATGATTGCGGCGAGTATGATTGCGATTCTAGGATTTATGAATTATCGCGGAGTGGTGAATCATACTGCCTATATCCTTATCGGTATTATCTTATGGACTGCCGTGCTCAAATCAGGGGTTCATGCAACGCTAGCAGGTGTTATTTTAGAACTGATGATACCGATCAAAGAGAATAAAGCCCCTTTCCATGCGATGGAACACTCTCTTCATGCTCCTGTCAACTTTTTCATCCTTCCCTTGTTCGCTTTCGTCAATACCGGTATCGATTTTCGTACTGTAAGTGCTTCAGATATGACGAATACACTCACTCTTGGAGTAGCGTTGGGACTTTTCGCCGGAAAACAGATCGGAATCGGGTTGTTCTCTTACTTGGCGGTTAAACTAAAACTGGGACATCTCCCCTATGCGGTGAACTGGCCGATGCTCTATGGCGTTGCGATTTTGAGCGGTATCGGGTTTACGATGTCACTTTTTATAGGCTCGCTCGCATTCGAAGAGAGCCGCGCGGCAGGAGTCGCCCTCGCGGATGAACGTATCGGTATCTTGATCGGCTCGATTTTCTCTGGAATTATTGGATACATAGTATTAAATAAAGTTTTGAAAAACTCGTAGGAGGAGATAAAAATGAAAAAAACAGTTGTCTTATTACTCTTTTTTCTTTCGATAACGGTTTTTGCATCGAGCTCACCCGAAATGGTAAAGTTGCATATTCAACATAGCTGTGTTCTAAAAAATGACAAGCCTTTTCAAAGCGGATCAGAATACTATCGCTTTAAAGTGAGTGTGGATCAAGGAACACTTCCGAATCGAAAAGAAAATATTAGACAGATCGCTATTTGGAGCGATGGAAAGTTATTTTTAATCCAAGATTTTACCCCTATAGCATTTTCGCAAACCGAAAATGGATTGAATGGACGATTCTTGAGTGAGGATGATCTGAGATATATAGCCAATTCTCACTTTTCAAAACTCAAAATCATTTATGAGCCCTCTATAGATGAACGTCAAAGTGCTAAAGATGATACAACTCCATATTTCACGAGTATAAAAACGGTTATTGAAAAAGAGGAGTTTCTTCCTTTGGTTTTAAATCGGAATGAAATCGACCAAGCGATTAATGAGTGTCACGATTCGATTAAAAGTGAGCAAAATATTCAACGACTGGGCGAAATTTCGATTACTGTTGGGATAGTACTTATTTTTATCTCTCTACTGTATTATCTGTGGCGTCGAAAAAAAGAGAAAAATCTTACAAAAACGGTGGATATTTAAGAACCATTAAAAAGATTATGCTTTAATAATGGCATTAATGAAGGAATTGCATGAAAAGAATTGTGATTAAAGTTGGCAGCGGAGTGCTCAGTGAAAATAATGAGATAGCCAAAGAAAGGATGATGAACTTGGTCTCTTTTATAGCCAGACTTCAACCGTTGTACGAAGTGATACTGGTTACATCAGGGGCGGTGTCATCTGGCTATACTGAGCTCAAACTCGATCGAAAAGAGCACATCAGTAAAAAGGTTCTTGCCTCTCTCGGTCAGCCGATTTTAATGAGCAATTACAAACGAAAATTTGATACATTCAATCTTTCAATTTCTCAAATACTATTGACAGAAGAAGATTTTGATTCGAGAAAAAGGACTGTTATCTTTCGAGATATTATTGATTCATTGTTAGCGAACGGAGTCATTCCGATCGTCAATGAAAATGATATTTCAACTACTCCCGAACAAGTTTTTGGGGATAATGATCAGCTTTCTGCTCATGTCACTTATTACACAGATGCCGATCTTTTGGTTATTTTAAGCGATATTGATGGCTACTATAATAAAAATCCTCATGAAAATTCAAACGCAACGATTCTAAAAGAGGTGCATCAGATATCTGATGAATCGTTAAATGCTTCACAATCACCGAACCACTCTTTTGCCACCGGAGGAATCGTGACCAAGTTAATGGCAGCTCAGTTTTTACTCGAAAGAGGGAAAAAAATGTTTTTGTGCAGCGGTTACGATTTAACCACGGTTGAAGATTATTTGATACGCAATATTCATAACTCCGGAACGCTTTTTTCCAAAGAGCATTAATTGAGTGTGTTTAACTCTCAGATTTAAGATGAACCGATAAAGGCGCAACGGAGACAATTTCCGATGTCTGGGATGCCATTTGTAGTTTTCCGTTACTTTTCGCAACTTCTTCGAGAAATCGGGTAAAAAGTCTGTCTTTAGTTGAACGCCGTTTTTTGAAACTCACGACGTAACGGAGTGTAAATTCGATCCAGTTATCGGTTGCGACGATGGTGACCATCGGCTCAACCTGAGCTTCTTCTATAGCATAAATCTTGTAGAGATTTTTCCAACTGGTTTGTACCGATTCGGTAAACTCACCCACAATTTCATCGGCAATTTTTAAGAGAGTTTGTCGCGTTGTTTCGACAGAACTTCCATAACGGATGGGGAGAATAATCTCATCCCACAAAAATGGAAATTCTCCTGAGTAGTTATAAACGGGATCTTTGAAAATAAAGCTATTTGCTACTCGAACAATTCTGCCATTATAAAGGTCTGATTTAACCCAATCACCGCATTCCATCAACGTGGTACGCAGAATCCCAATATCGATGACATCACCGGTGATAGCTCCGATTTTAATACGATCACCCACTTTGTAAAAAGATGAAAACGTGATCGCCAACCATCCCGCGACACTAATGATTACTTCCTGAAGAGCAAAAGCGATTCCTCCTCCAATTACTCCCAACGCGACAGCGAAGTTTCCGATGTTTTCTTTAAAAGTTGAAATTCCGATGATTGCAAAAATCATATAAGCTATCAGAGTGATCGCTTTACGCATTTTATACCGTGTCGTACTGTCGGGTATTTTAAGATTGATTTCTCTTTTAATTACGGAAAGGATAAAGGCTATCACTACAAACGCAATTATTAAAACAATTAAATTTGCTATGAATGGATAATAGGAACTCCACCTTTGCATATCGTTATTTAAAGAATTTAACATTTAGGTGTCACTCCTACAAAGTTATTCTGGTATTTGATTATAAACTATTAATGATACAATAAGTGTTAGAGAAGTTTCGAAAGGAGTGAAAATGGATGGATCATCGCTTTCGAAAGAGTTGCTTTTCATACAAGAGAATGAAAAAGTTCCATACGATTTATTATCAAAATTTGCAGAAGAACCGAAGTATTTGGAGTTATACATACAAAAATACGGTCTTAAATTTTATCAAAAGTGTATTTTTTCGTTGACTCATATATCCTTTGATGTCCAAGAAGCGCAACGTAAATGGGATCAAATCATTAAGCACAGAAAAGAGCTTAATACGCTTCTAAAGAGAGATGTAGGTTTAAAAGTTGCTGCATTCGATTTTTTGGATAATTTCGCAATCAGAGATTTCGATATGAGCGTTATTGAAACCGGTAAGATCGCAGATATCGTAGACTTTGCGACGACTGATCAACTAACGGCCTTATATGTTCGATCCATTTTTGACGAAATTTTGTACAAAGAATTTGAGCAGTATCTACGGAACAAAAATACCCTTTCTTTATTGATGATCGATATCGATGATTTTAAAACATTAAACGATACCTATGGGCATCAAAAGGGTGATGATGTTTTACGAAAAATCGGAGAAATTCTCCTCGATACCGTTCGCAAATCGGACATTGCATGTCGTTATGGGGGAGAAGAACTCTCAGTCATTATGCCCCATACCGATATGGAAACCGCATTTGATGTTGCCGAGAGAATTAGAAAAACAATCGAAAATACTGATATTGACGGGATAAAAACGACTATCAGTATCGGAGTAAGCGAAACTACCGAATCTCTCAAAGATGCCGAAGAACTCGTTAAACAAGCTGATGACGCATTGTACCTCGCGAAAAATGAGGGTAAAAACAGGGTTTGCAAATCGAATGAAACTATCTATTAATGTTGAAGATCTTGGTCAAATTGCTTTAGGGGCATTTATGTTAGCCGTTCCTGTTTCTTTTTCCGAAGAAGCGTGGCGAATGAGTGAAACCTTACCCGCACTCAATCTTTTATTGGTATTCATGCTTTCTCTCTTGTTTTTAAGTATTTATGCTCATTACAGTGTCTTTCAAGGTAATATCGAAAATCGTACTACGGTATTTTTTATGAGGATACTGATTGCCTACTCCATTACGATTGTGGTGGTTGGATTGGTGTTGCTATCACTAAATAAACTTCCTATGTTGGAAGATCCTATCACGGCATTTAAGCGTTTGATTTTGATAGCGATGCCCGCTTCTATGGGTGCTATTGTAGTTGACGGGTTTGATAAAGAATAATCTATTTTTCCAAAAGGACTATCATGATGAACGAACTTCAAGAGCACCGTTTTTGGTTGAATGCCAAAACGATGTTAGCAGAACGCCTTAGCCTTACTGATGACAAAGCCGATGATGATGTAATCGATAGCCGTATTCGAGGCGATGTTGAAATGCGGGGGAGCAATCTTTGGATTTTGATGTTTGCTATCTTGGTGGCATCCATCGGATTAAACGTCAATTCTACCGCTGTTATCATCGGAGCCATGTTGATTTCTCCATTAATGGGACCGATTATGGGGATTGGATACGGTACAGGGATTAATGATTATGAGCTGATTCGACGTTCTTTAAAAAATTTGTTCATTGCAACGCTGATTGCTCTTTTGACTTCTACTCTCTATTTTCTTATCTCTCCTCTTAGCACAGCTCAATCCGAGTTATTGGCACGTACAACGCCGACCTTGTGGGACGTATTAATCGGTTTTTTTGGAGGATTAGCCGGTATCGTCGGAGCAACCCGTAAAGAGAAAAGCAACGTTATTCCCGGAGTCGCTATTGCCACAGCACTGATGCCTCCGCTGTGTACGGCAGGATTTGGATTAGCGACGGGTCATTGGAATTATTTTTTTGGTGCGTTTTATCTTTATGCGATTAACTTCGTTTTTATTGCGTTATCGGCATTTATAATCGTACGATTTTTCAATGTTTCCGAAAAAAAATATGTTGATCCTGAGATTGCTAAAAAAGCCCAGCGCTATATTGCGATTGTCGTAATAGTAACGCTGCTGCCTAGTTCTTATTTGGCATATCAGCTTGTCGGTGAAGAGGTATTCAAAGCCAAAGCAAGCGCTTTTGTGACTGGAGAGCTGAATTTTGACAACACTAACGTCGCGCAAGTCAAAATCGATCCGAAAATGCGACATATAAAAGTATTTCTGATTGGAGATTACGTCTCTAATGAGAAACTAAATGACATTACGGCTCGTCTTACTATGAGCGGTCTTGAAAATACCACCATGAAAATCTACCAAAATGGAGAACGTGACGATATTGATGTCTCGGTCTTGAAAGCGGATATTATTACTGACCTGTATAAAAGTTCTCAAGCTAATATCGAAAAGAAAGATCATATGATTGAACAGCTAAGAGAAGAAAATCGTCTATTGCAAGCGAACAAAGAGTTTTTTACACAAATACCGACGGAACTTTCATCATTGTTTCCAAATATGAAAGATATCCAACTTTCTCAAACCTATGATTCAAGAGCTACTGAACACAACCGTAGTGTTAATCAGCTTATCCTAAATGCTGACATCACCAATCGAATCACAGATAAAGAGCGAGGACAAATTGAAGCTTGGCTAAAAACTCGAACTAAAAACGAAAATGTTTCTGTCTATCTTCGTTAAAGTTTTCTAATGCAACCGTATACGCATAACAGTAGGTGTATTTAGCGCAAAATAAGTGTTTTCCGACACTTTTCCCTACCCTGCTTTTAAAGCCTAAAAAGTAGTCATATTCCATACGAAAAACACTGTCGAAATAATAGATTTGTCGGAAAGCATATTTTGATGTTTTCCGACTTCATTTTTGTGATACGAATTTAGGATAGTTATAGTTTTTTATTCAATATCCAATCCTGCAAAGTTTTAACTGCTCTTTTCTGCTTTGCCAATCGCTCATACATTCATCAAGTAGCGTTTTGAAATTATCACTATGATGCCGTTCTTTTAGATGCAGTAGTTCATGCACTACAATATACTCGATACATTCTCTCGGCACTTTTGCCAGCTCGAGATTAAAAAGCGCCTTTTTATCTTCGATCTTACAGCTGCCCCATTTGGTCTTCATCTTCTGGATTTTCCAACCGCTTAATTCTACACCCATATTTTTTTGCCATTTATCTACGAGCACTTTCAACTCATGTTTGAGATTGTCTCTGTAATACTCCTCTAGCACCTGCAATCTATTTGCAGGTGTCGTATTCTCTTTGACGTATAGGTCTAATTTTGAATGCTTTTTAACGATCTCGTGCTTGCCATATCGATAAATGACATTTAACAAATAACGCTTCCCAAACAGATAATGGCTCTCTCCGCTTACCATCTCTCTAAGGGTTTGTCTTGGTTGATTCAAAAATGCCTTTTGCCGCTTTTTAATCCATGACAGTTTCGAGATGACCGCCAAACGAACCGCTTCGTTATCCAGATGTACAGGTGCAGCGACTCGAATTCTTCCAGATGGCGGATAAACGCCAATGTGGAGGTTTTTGATATCTTTTTTTTCGATCAGAATTTCCAAACCACTGACGATAATACTGCTTTGGCTACTTGTATTCATGTTGTGCTTTGATAATTCCCATGATCACATCAGTTTTCTCTTTTTGCTCCCCAAGTGCAGTTTCTACAGCATTACGGACACGTCTTTCTTTCATCATATTGCCGATCCAATCATCTTTTTTGTTTGATAAAACCGCATCATTAACGGCGAGAACAAGCCCTTCATCACTATCTAAATTATCAAATAGCGCCTTTTTTCCTTTGGTATTGATCGATACCGGAGTTGGGGTTTCAGGGGTATTTGATTGCATCGGGTCTTTTACTTTGGATGCCAACTCTTTGATCTTTTCAAGATACTCTTTGTAATTGAGCATCTCCTCTTTTCGCATCCGTATAATCTCATCCAAAAGTTCCGACATTTTCTCGTAATATTTCGGATTGAGTGGATTTTCATCGATAATGAGTTTACGGATATTGTTCTCTATTGCTTCACTCATTGCATCATTATTCCGCATACCTTTGGGCATATGGTTAGCAACTTCATCAACTTCTTTACCCAAAATCAGTTCTACGAGACTCATGTTGTCAAAATCGCTCACAACTTCGCTATCATCAGCTCTGATGTACATATCGATCAACTGTCTCATGGCAGGATCGAAAAGTTTCATGTCTATGTAGTCACCGCTGGCAAGTTTGATCTCTTCACGGATTTTTTCGTAGTATTCGACTTCTTTCTTGATCTCTTGGATACGTTCCAACGAATACCCTGCTTCTTCATACTCCCCCGCTATATTGGCATAACTTCGAATCAATGCCACGACGCTCTTATACAATGCCAATCTTTTTGGTTCATTCTCTTTGAGAGCTTCTTTATCGGTTGTATCTTTACCGCAGAAATAGTGAATATAGTCGATTTGTTTTTTGGGCTCTTCTACCGCCTCACACAACGCTTTTAGACTTTCTAGAGAGTCTTCGAGCCGCTCTTTAGCTGTTTTGAGTCTATCACTCAAAAGATGTGCTACATCTTCTTTATCGAATCCATCGAGTGCACCACTCGTATAATCGTCAATCGCACCCTCTATTTTGTTAAAAAGATCCTGATAATCCACGATGTAACCATACTCTTTATCATCTCCATCAAGTCTGTTGACGCGACAAATCGCTTGAAAAAGTGCATGGTCTCTCAATTTTTTATCGATATACAGATAGGTCGCGCTTGGAGCATCAAACCCTGTCAAGAGCTTATCTACAACAATGAGAAGCCTCATTTGCCCCGGTTCATCGATAAACTTCTTTTTGACTTGTTTTTCAAACTCTTCGACTTTTTTAATCGCTTCGTCTTCACGCTCTTCAAAATAGCTAGAGAGCATCTTTTTATACACTTCATATTTAAGCAGGTCTTCGTTTTGTCCTTCTCCGCTCTCTTGCCCTTTGATATCCACAATAGATGGCATATAGCTTGTTACAATCGCCACTTTCTCTTTGAGATCGGTTTTGGAAAATATCTCATAAGTCTTACACGCTTCATAGACGGACGAGCACACCAACATAGCATTACCGCGTCCATCCATAAGGCGGGGTTTGGTCTCCATATCGATAAGGATATCTTGTGCGATTTGTTCGAGTCTTGATTTGGATGAGAGTACCTTTTGGAGCGTTCCCCACCGCTGTTTAAGCTGTGTTTTGGCGATGTCGCTCAAACCTTTTGTTTTAAGATCAAACCATTCATCGATCTTCTTTTGATTACCGATATTTTGTTCGATATTTCTTGCTTCGTATTGTAGATCGAGTACGACACCATCTGCCACCGCTTCATCAAATTTATAGGTATGGATATACGATCCAAAGACTTCGATACTCTTTTGCTTATCAGCTTTGAGCAGCGGCGTACCCGTGAAACCGATAAACATCGCATTAGGAAGGAGCATCTTCATTGCTTTATGTAACTCACCTGATTGCGTTCGATGACACTCATCGACAAAGACAAATAGTTCTCCCTTAGCTTTAAAATCTTTAGGAAGCGAATTTTGAAGCTCACGGATAAATTCATCCATCCCATCATCGGTTTTTTTATCGTGACTTCCGAATTTATGTACCAACGTACACATAAGCCACTCGATGTCTTTGTTCAGAACTCCAATTAAATCTTTACCGTTTTTGGTGCGATAAATTTGCTCTTCGACCCCTTTGAACACTTTTTCAATCTGCTCATCTAGCTCTGTACGATCGGTGATAACAAGCACTCTCGCATTGGTGATATTTTCCCGTATCCATTTCGCAAGCCACACCATCGTAAGTGATTTACCGCTCCCTTGTGTGTGCCAAATGATACCGCCCTCACGTTTGGCGATATGTCGCTGCGCCGCTTTGACACCGAAATATTGATTTTGACGGCATGCTTTTTTGGTGCCGCTGTCAAAGAGAATAAAATCGTGCAGTAGCTCCAGCAGCCGCTTTTTGTTAAGCAGCCTGATGATGTCGCAATCTAGCCGACTTGTCCCCCCATCACAGAGTGTATTAGGGAGGAACTTATGCTCTTTTGCATCCATCTTGGAGTTGTATTCGGGATTTTCTTCTTTCCATTCCAGATAATATTTCTCAGGTGTGGCGGTTGTACCGTAACGCAATCCTTCGGTATCGTTTCCGGCAAGCACTAACTGCATCGATGAGAAAAAGTCACGGATAAACTCTTTCTTCTGATTATCGAGATTTTGACGTATCCCTTCGCTCACGGAGACGCTGGAACGTTTGAGTTCGAGTACGGCGATGGCGATACCGTTGATGTAGAGAACAATATCGGGACGTTTTTTATTTTCACCTTTGACGCTGACCTCTTCGGCGATGTAAAAATCATTCGTCTCAGTATCTTTCCAATCGATCAGCCAAACCGTCTGCGTCTTACTTCCGACATCTTCTTTTACCGTAACCCCATAACGCAATAGCAGATAAAACGCTTTATTCGCATCATAGAGCTTACGCCCGCCACCGATAGCCGTTGCCTGATCGATTTCACGGAGAGTTTTTGTAATCAGTGCATCACTGATGCCTCGCCCTCTGAGCCATGATGAGAGAAGGATTTCGTCGATGTTTTTGTTGTCGTCGTTGTCTTGGAGATTACCCAGATAGGTGTAGCCGAGATTGAACCCTTTAGTCTTTTTATCGAAGAGCTTAACGACCCTGTTTTGAGTCGCCCGCTCGTTTTGTCCAACATCACTCATCTATTGCCTCTAATATTGTATTTAGATTAGTTTGTAACTGCAAAATAACATCCGTATTTCTACATTGCCATATCTTTTCTAAGGCACTAGCAACATTGATAGCTTCCCAAGGATATATAGTGTTATTTTTAACTGTCGCAAATGGACCATCAGACTCTGGCAAAATTCTATTTTTCGGCATCTTGGCTATCAAAGACAACCCTCTTTGAGTTTTACACATCGAAGGATTTATGCTAAACCAACAATCAAGCTCAATCGCATGCTCTAATTCGCTAACCTTACCTGTAAACCAATGTAAAATTGGTATTCCACAGTTTGGATACTTACTCAGTAAATTTAAAACAGTTGCTTCTGCACCACGAGTATGGATACTGATGATTTTTCCATTTTGAGATTCACATTCTTGTAGCACTCTCTCAAAAATTCTTGTTTGAAGTGAAAGAGATTTAGAAAATCTATTACTTCCATCAATTCCTACTTCCCCAACAAAATTAGTAATTTTTATACACTCTATTAATAAGTCAAGTTCATTAGCTTTAACTTCAACAATTTCAGGATGTAATCCTACCGATACATGAATATTTTTATATTTCTCAAAAACCTTGGATGTTGCAACCCAAGCTCTAGGACTTGTGGTAACAGCTAATGTAAATAGATTATCTTTATTCACTTTATCTAGTATCTTTAAGGCATCTGGATATAAATCAAGGTGTGTATGCATATCAATCATAAACTTTTTGTCCCTTGAATAATTCACCCAATTCTTGCAATCCTCTTTCGACTACACCAGCATACTTACATCTGTCATCAGTAGATGAAAATGATAGAGCACCTCCAATAATTCGTTCTATACCTTTATTTTGGTATTTGACATATGCTGATGCCACAGCTCCTATATCATTTGCCCCAGATGTTTTAACAGCTTCATTATCATTGAGATTATTGTGTACATATTTAGTAGAGTCTTCCACTTCAGCTTTCAAAAAAGCAGCTCTTCTAACCATACACGGCAGACATCGTCCACAATGCGTACGACCATAGCGTAAATATTTACCACAACTTGTTGTTCCACATACCAATGACTGAACTAAATCTGGATCTTTACAATCAAGTAGCATTTCACCTTTTGTTTTAAATTGATAAGGGGTTATTAGCTTTGCATTGATTCCCAAATTATTCCAAATATTTTGAATCAATCCTAAGAATACAGGGTGCGTAGTTTTAGTACTAAGACTTCCTAATCTTCCAGAATTTAGTGCAATATTAAGACTGATAAATCCATTTTCAGGTACATAAATATCTACTACTTCAGTTTTCCATTTACTTAGGGTAGTTGCTGCCAAAAGTGCATAACCTAAGAACACGATAGAGCGACCTCTGGTTGATGACTCTTTTCTTCCACTATTACTTATAGGATTTTTCCATTTAAAGTGTTGTTGTGCCGGTGCTAATTGAGTAGTAAATGCCTTCTGTTTTTCAACATCTCCTTTTGCTTCTTGTGAAACAAAACAAGGTTTGAGTCTATCTGAAATTAGATCTATAGCACCAATTAAACTATCCATACCACCTGAAAGTAAAGAAACACAATCTGCATCTGTTTCTAAAGGAAGTATTGAACTAGGAGCTTTAATACCATTACCTTTAAAATCAAACTTCCATACATCACCAGTTAAAAATCTAAAAGCTTTCTCCAGTAAATCATATTGCGTTTTCCATGGCTCTGGATTACACAGATACACTTCTAATTCTATCTGCCTAGTCCAACCGTCTTCACTATTTTTTCTTTCACAACTCAAATCTGCTGCCGCTACAGATAAAGCAATTGTTACAAAATCCCAAACTAAATTTGATGGTGCAATGTTAGCTCTTTCTAATTGGCGATGCCAACCATTAGAAATAAAACTCACATTAGGACGACCACTATTTGAATATAAAGAAAAATATTTTGTATCACTGTCTAATTTAGTTGGCAATTTATGTGCTGGTAAACAAATTACTTTCATGATATTTCTCCTTCAAAAACGAAAAAGGTGCTTTCTAATGCTTGGTGAATTACAGCATTTAATTTACCAATATCAGGGTGTTTGTCAGAAGATTTATATGGTTGCAACTGAGATGATATTTCTGCTTTTAGATATTCACGCATTTCATCTGTTCGTTGAACCATTTGTACCGGGCTAAGAGTACGCTCTAAAAATTGTCCTATATCAAGTTGAAGCCTGTTAGAAGCTTCATAAGACAAAAAGCTTTCTATCAAATCCCAGCTTTCATCATCTCCCAAATTCAATAAATCTAAATCTTGATTTTGTTCTAACAAATCAGACATAGCATTAGCCATTGAATTTTTAATAGACTCTTCATCTAGTATGCCACCTTCACTAGTAACCCTGTCAATAATTGCATCTATCACTTCGTTGGCAGTTGGTGACTTCGACATCAGGTTATTTGCCCAGTCTCGAATATCTGGTAAAGTGCTACTCTTAACATCTCGTAAAAATGAGACCAATCCAGAAACAGAACTTGTAGATGCTCTCATCCTTTTTGCTACATTAGTTGCACCACCCATACCCTTTTTGGAATATTGCCCTACTGCTTTTTTGAATGAATCTTGACTTCCAGTTCTGGCAAACTCACCAAGATTTTTTCGTGCAGTTCCAAATCTTGCCGGTGGGGCAACTGTAATAGGTTCCTTAATGACTTGTTGTGTAGGTGATGTATTAGTTTCTTCTTCGGAGCTAGAATCAGGTTCTGAAGGTAAAGTTACGCCATGATTTATATCATCAAGCCATGGTGGGTCCATTGATACACCTGAAGCCGGTCCTGCACTAGAAGTTGATGTTCCCATTACTTACCTCCAAATTTCTGTTGAATTGCCTTTTTAGTTCTCTCTGGTGTATTATCATCTTTTGACCATTGGAGAAGTATATCTTTTGCCCATTCTTCAGTTGAGAGCGTAGGGATAAGTGGAGCCAATCGTTTAGCTTCAGGTATCTCTGATAACAAAGCTAAAACTGAACCAACTAAAGATGGATAAGCTTTTGTAAGATGCAAAACACCTTGCAATGAGTCTTTATTCCAATCTTCTGACATTAATTTTCTTTTTAAACGAATTAAAATTTGACTTGCTTCGGTTTCTGGAAGAGATTGAATATTAGTTATTAGTCCAGTATTATGAGACTTAACAACCAATAATGCTTCATATATAGATTTCGCTTCTTGAGACAATTCATCAACACCTGAAAGAGAAATCATTTTTTCTCTACTAAGATGTAATAATGGTCTTAAATCAATGTTTGACAAAAGTGGTTTTATTTGTAACCATTCCTCTATAAATGGATCTTTCCAGCTTTGATCTGGTATTTCATATTCTTCACTATTTTTAAGTTTTTCTTCTATTTCTATTAAAAATTCAACTTTACCATCATCACTTTCAGAAACTTTTTTGGCAAGAAATTCAAAAGCTCTTGGAGATGCACAACGCTCAAATAGTTGCAATTTAACAAGCTCCTCAAAAGCTATCCCCATGCCTTGAGTATTGGCAATAGTCTCTCTTATTATTAAATTATTCAAAAAACGCTTGATTAATCTAGGGTTTCCCGCCAATTGTTCTGTTGTAGCCATTATATGCGCTAATTGTTCTGCTATATCAATCTGTTTTTCAAGTGAACTACTAGAAGTTCCAAATGCTTCAGTTATAGACTGTTGTTTTAATCCACCTAACCAAGGTTTTTTAACTGCATCCAAAATCTTTTCGCTTGCTTCATCTAAAACTTCTTGACTAAGATTTCCTTTCTTAACAGCCTGCTCAGCAAATAAAAGAATCAAATATGCTTTTACCTCACTTACTCCTAGTCTGGGAACTCGCAAAGGTACTTGTATCAATTTATCAAAATAGCTTGTTACTAATTCATCATCAATTTGAAGATTAGAGAAATGTGAGCGAACCGCACTACGAATCATTTTTTCATCAGCGGCTATAATAAATGCTGTTCTTGGTAAGAATAGAAGAAGTCTCATTGCTTCGAGAGTTGAAATAGCAGTATCTGGCATACATCGATCAAGATCATCGACTAAAACAACTAGTTTAATATTTAGTCCCTCTAATATTTCTTCAAATGCTTGTCGTAAACTTGCTATTTCTTTTGGTAATGATGTAGTTTCTTCGTTTTTTAGCAATCCTTGCAATTCAGGCTCTAAATTTTTGTATGCTTCTTGTACTTTTAGAAATTCTTCTTGAGATGGTACACTTTCATTTTTTAGGAAACCACCTAACGCACCTACTACTGCTCCTATTGGTCCACCAACTGCACCACCTAGTAATGCACTTGAAGCGATTGGCATACCAAGTTTTAATACTTTAAACCAACGAACTCGTTTAACTAAATCAATAGATTTGTCTATTAATGTTTTTTGTTTGTTAGCTTCGGCAAGTAACATATCAGATACAGATTGCAATAAAGCCATTTTAGCATCATCAAATCCTTGATAAAGCCAAGCATTAAATTCTAAAAACAAATATTTTTGTTCACTTTCTGCGCCAGAATCAAGTGACTTTCCTATCATCTTTACTAGCGAGGATTTACCACTTCCCCAACTTCCTGAAATACCAATAGACAAAGGTTCATTTCCCGAGTCTCGAATCAACTGTGCCGCTGTATCAGCAACAATACGAAAGTTTAATAAATCGTTTGTTGTTTCGATATCGTTCCACATATTAAATTCCTTGCGTTAATCTGGTTTTACCTGTTAGCAGTTCACTCATCATTGCCTCTTTGATTGCTTTGGTTTTAGAGAGTTTGGTTTTAAGCGTTTCGATCTCATTATCCATGTCGGAGAGGATTTTAGCGATAGCCTTTTGTTCGATAATCTCTTTTGGTAAATAGACTTGAAGAGATTTAATAACATCTGAATTTACAGAATCAAATGTTGAGCCTGTCGAAGATTTTGACCAAGTAGATTCTATAAAAATAAGATAGTAATACAAAAAATCATTATGAGCTTTTATTGCGCAAACGCCCCTACCAATACAACAGTCGAAATCTGTTTTTGCAATTTCCCCAACAGGAGCCCTAACAGACATAATAATATCACCGGAGAATGCTTTTTTTGTAATTTCAGAAGTATAATTTCTGATAATTGTATTTCTATCTTTTATGTCAGCATTACCTTGTATCAAGGGCAAGCCAATATTTTGATTATTATAGTTTGATGAACTAGGTGATTGTCCCATTGTAATTTTGGAAATTTCATCTAGTCTTGTTTCTTCCCACTCTCCACTAAATCCTGCAAGTCTTTTTTTACCTGTAAGAAGCTGTTGCATCGTCCCTTGTTTAATCGCCTCTTTTTTGGCAATCAGTTTGCCCAGTGACGTGATCATTTCATCAGTATCGCTTAGAGTTTGAGCAATGGCTTTTTGCTCTTGTGGTTTAGGTGCTTTGAACGAAAAATGAATGAAATCTTTTTGATACAAATGATTGATTGTCGAACCAGCGGTAAGTTTATTTAAAAAGTCTTCGAATACCTTTGATGTGAAAACATAATACAAAAATTTTTGATCAAGTTTTGTATTCTTTGGTCTAATTACAAAGATACCGCTATTCAATGTGGCAGGTAAATCTAGCGTATCTACAAAACCAACTTTTCCAATAGTTCCATCTTTTGTAATCAGGACATCATTAGTTTTAAGCTGAATATTTTTATCTTGTTCATATCTCCACGCGTCTACAAAATGGCAAGTTTCCCATCCAACTTGACCATTTTCAAAATCCGTTCCTGTTACAAGAATATAGTCACCACTATCTAAGTATTCGCTGGTTGTTAAGCCCTGCCAGCCAATTCTAGCTTTTAAGGTAGCATCTTTCCCGATATTGAAATCTAGCCAATCATGTTTACTTACCATGAAAGCCCCATCGCTTTTAGGTGCTCTTCGACTTTGGAACTTAACTCATTGACGTGCTGTTCAATCGTTTTAAGAGGCTCTTTGTAGCGCTCTTCGAGCGTTTTAATACGGTTGGCGAGACTGGTCGTGACACGGCTGATCTCTTCACCGATCTCTCTGCTCATATGAGCAAGCCATTTATCATCGATGACGAGAGACTTAATCTCTTCGATGCTGAGTGTAGGATATTTTTTAAATACTGTGAGACTAAGCTTGTCCGTGGCTTCTTTGAGCTCTTTTTTGGCTTTGGCTTCGGCATCGATGAGTTTTTTACACTCTTTTAGTGCTTTGATCTCATCCTCATCTTTAGTCTCTTTAAGTCTGGCATCTATCGATTTTTTGTTGATATTGCCTTTATCATTTTTCGCCTCTTCGAGCAGCCCTTCATCACCACTATTTTCTTCGATAAAATTTTCGAGTTCTCCAACAACTGTATCATATTTGCTTTGGAGTTCATCAATCTCATCTTGTTCGGATCGGAAATAACGGCTAATAATTAGTTTTGGAGAGATCAAATCGGCTACATAGCGGACTTTGTTAAATTCGAAATCATGCGCTTCTTTATAGACATTTTTGCCATCTTTGCCTTTTGAGGGGATCAGTTCACGAACTTTCTGCCCAATCTCCCACCCCTCAAGCGAAATCATGTAGCAGTCGTCTTGCATCACATCTGCCCAGTAGTCCATGAGAATCTGATAAATATCGTATGGGCTGATCAGCTTCACTTCGGCAAATTTCTCCAACAAATCTTCACTTATGATATGAATCAGTTCTTTGGGATGGAACCCTTTTTCGAGATTATAGAATCTCTCAAAATAATCCCAACTGCGATAGAGTGTATAGACATCGTTTCGAAACTCCCCAAATCGGATGTGCCCTAAAATATGGTTTTTGATCTGTATCGATTCTATTTTTGCCGTGGCGTAACCCTCTTTGCTACTTGGAGCAAAGAGTTCTTCTCTCAAGCCTGCGAAAACATCCCAGTATTCACGAAGGTTATCGATGTCACAGAGCGGTATACCGCCGTTGAGATGGGCATAGAGGTCTTGTATGTCTTCAGCTTCTGAGCTATCGATATAGCGTGGAATATTGAGATTACAATCGTTATCTTCGATAATCTGCTTATGTGTCACCATTCTAGAATATTTATCTATCGTCAGTTGCTTATTGAACGTATCGACAATTTTATGGACATCCTGCGCTCGAAGACGGTTTTTATTACCCTCTTTTTTAAAGCCCTTAGAAGCATCGATCATAAAAATACCGCTTCGACTCTGCGCGTTTTCTTTATCGAGGACAATAATACATGCCGGAATCCCCGTACCGTAAAAGAGGTTTGCAGGTAATCCAATGATCCCTTTGATCCATCCCTTTTTAATCAGTTTTTCTCGGATCGTCCCTTCGGCATTTCCTCGGAACAATACGCCGTGAGGTAAAATTACCGCCCCTTTGGCTTTTGATTTCATCGATTTTAAAATGTGCAGAAGAAATGCATAGTCGCCGTTTTTTTCAGGCGGTGTAACAAAACCGTCAAAACGGGAGTATTTATCAGGGCTTTCTACCCCATTCGTCCATGCTTTGAGAGAAAACGGTGGATTGGCAACGACAAAATCGAACGTCTTGAGCGTCGAGTCATTGTCTCCCTTGAAATACGGATTTGCCAGTGTACTCTGCCCGCCCGGAGCGATATCGGCATCTGCACTGTTGTGCAAAATCATATTCATACGACATAGAGCAGTGGTCGTGACCTCTTTTTCCTGTCCATAGATACTGAGTCCATTAGGTGCTTCATGCGAGGCTTTAAGGAGTAGTGACCCACTTCCGCAAGTGGGGTCATAAACCGTTGCTTCAGATGGTGTATCTTTGGTAATACCGATGATTTTAGGCAGAATGGTTGAGACTTCTGATGGCGTATAGAACTGACCTTTACTCTTGCCCGATTCAGTCGCAAAGTGACGCATGAGATATTCATACGCATCTCCAAGCAGATCATCCCCTTCTGCGGTATTGGCTCCGAGATCAAGATTATCAAATATCTTCACCAGCTTCGAGAGAGTATCGATCATCTGCTTGTCTGCACCGAGTTTGGTACTATCGTTAAAATCAGCGGTATCGATCACACCTTTGAGACCGTTCGCTTCTGCAAGTTTGGCGATGATCTTATTGATTTTGTCGCCGATCTCTTTATCACCGCTTAGAGCTACCATATCCTCGAAACTTGCCCCTTCTGGGACGATAATGAGAGAACGCGGGTCATTTTTTTTGTCTGAAACGTATTTCATAAAGAGCAGCGTGAGTACATAGTTTTTGTACTCACTGGCATCCATCCCACCACGCAGTTCGTCTGCACTCGCCCACAAAGAGCTATAAAGTTCCGTTTTCTTAATTGCCATATGATTCCATCAAACTATATTTTTCATAGATTTTAGCGGTTTATGTTTTTAGGTTTGTTGAGAAGCAATTAAAACGCAAACATCCATTCTGTAGTCGTCTCTTGAGTTCTCTTGAAATCATCTTATATTTCGTTTAGTGTACTTGAATATAATATTAATTTAGACATATGTTTATTCATCCCCCACTGAGCAAACCCCATGCAACCAAAATTGCCACTACCACCCATAAGTCATTTTTGGCTTTTTTCTGCTCATCGGTTTCGATAGGAGCTGGAGTCGGTTCACGCATCGATGCTTTCATGCGGTTGCGCAATCGTTTAAGTTCGATCAATGCAGGAGTGGTTTTATCATATTCAATACTTCTGCGTTCTCGCGACATGAAAATCAATCGACTGTAATACCAAATTCGCATACTCAAAATGTACAACTCTACGAAGAGCCACCGCAGGGGTGCTTCAAATATCATCCATAACATTGTGAGGAGAAGAACAATGGACATAAGAGCTAAAAACATGGCAAAAGATACGATAGGAACCAGTATCAGAAAAAATACCCAAACGGACAATTCTCCGCTCAATAGATCTGTACGAATGCCATCAATATCACTTATTAGCAAAATCACAGCACTTAAAATATACAACGCGATTAATGGCATTATTTGACCTCCATTTTCGCAATTTCGCAAGAGATGAGAATTTTTTCACGGGCGTTCATCAATACCTCCCATGATGGCCAATCGCTTCCACCGCCAAGGTCGAGATTGACAGGCAAATAGTAGAAAAACCATTCGTTTGCAGGATCGTGTTTTTCCGGTTCACAATACCAAAATTCGACATCGATAGAAGCCGCCAGTTTATATTTAGCATCACAGATAATTCGATACACGGCAAGCCACGGCATCAGCTCTCTTTTGAGTCTTTTAGCAATATCATCGGGTAAAACTCCTGCTTTAAACTCATCAATCAGCCCTATAGCATTGAGCAAGTCATTTTCAAACTCATATTTATCGTCCCCATATCCCACTTCGATACAGACGGTCACAAACCAGTATAGATATATCAGCGCTATAGGGGGATTATCCGCTAATCCACTTATCTCATCATCCAACCATCCATAATATTCTTCACCATAGGCATTGATTGCAGGAAAATCAAAAAGATGGTTTTTCAAAAAATGGTAATGGGGCGATTTATCCAAAAGCTTTCTGGCGCGATTTTGCAGCACACCCACCTGTTGTGTGTCATGGGGATATAACCTAACCGTTTCTTCGAAAGTTTTGCGGTAAAAATCCTGATATTCCAGTGACCAGAATTTATTTTGGGATTCGTACATATCATCCAACGTGTATTTCATGTTGTTATCTCAGACATATCGATAATGCAATAATCACGACGATAATCGGCCACATCATTGAATAAATCCATGTCATAGCAAAAGAGCGTACTTCCAGTGTCGCTGATGGTCTAGTGACAATGCGATAAAGTCCGATAATGATACTGATCAACGCTATTAACATGAGTGCAATACACATGGATTTCCTTTATATATGTGTATTTCTTAAAACGCAAAAAACACCCATTGCGTAATCGTCTCATGAGTTCTCTTCATCCATGAAGTGCGTGTAGCTGTTGTAGGTTTCATCGTGTAATCCTTTACGTTTTGATGATGGCAGTGTAAAGGAGAGGTTGGACACCGTTGTGTCCGTTTTAAACTAGAACTATTTTTGAGCTATCATTTCCACCATTGAGGATGTGATTCTTCGTAGGCATGATTGTAAAAGACAGTGCAATATTCAGGTAGTCTTTTTTGAAGCTCCTCTACTAATGCTCTCCCCTCTTTGTTGAATGAATCCCAGTCAATATCATCTGAGTAACATTTACCAAATTCATTTTCCCATTGATCGAATCGTTTTTGCAGGCTATCACAATCCTCGATCTTAAATCCGTTCAAATCATCTTCGATATCTTCGAGTGCACAAGAGTTGTCTTCATCATCCCAAACAGATGCACACATATCCCCCATCACCATGTATCCATAAATTTTTTGAACGTTATCACCTTTTTTATAAAAAACCATTGCTCTATAAAACAGATGCCGCTTCAGACGTTTGGCCAATTCCAAGCCCTGTTTATTCAGCGTATCGATATCAACATGTTTCTCGCTTAGAATACGATATTCTTGTTGGGCTTCAAACCATTTATCTAATTCCACTGTCAGCTCTTCAGGCAATTCTAACTCATGATACGAAGCAATTCTTCCGCTTGATGAGTCATTATCGGAAGTATCGATCCAGATACCGTTGACGTACGGATTGATTGTAAGAATGATTTTTTCACGCATACGATAACTCCCATTTTTCTAAGAAGTCAGCTCGTGAAACAACCTTCGCTCCCAAATCGATTTTATACTCCATTTGCGGATGCCCCAGATTCCAAAATCGAACTCCCTTGTTTTCCAAATGGTTTCCCAAAAGAACTAATTGAAGACTCCCCCAGTTCTCATACCGTTTATCCGGGTTATGAAATCCCGACAAAGAGGTATAGACATTACGGGTGATGTAACCGATCTCACCGGCAATCAGTTCACCGCTTTCTTCATCAAAGAGTTCGGTGCTAATTAAAGAAAAATCCTCATAGCTATTTTTAGAAAGCATACGAATCAGTTCGGCATATTTTCCACTCAGCCAACATCGCTCATGAGCGTTTTGTATCGAGGTGATGACATCATCGATACTGGTGTTGAACTCTAACCGATAGCCCCCTTTTTTGATCTTCTTGGCGACGTTATGCGAAATGTGCAAATCACTGAAATCGAGTACCGCGTATTCGGATTGGATTTCTGGGAATAAAATCATCTCTTCCCCCTTACCGTGGCTGACCGAAATAAATCCTGCTTTGGCAAATGCAATATAGGTCTCAGGGCTAAAATCATCACACCAGTAATACTCTCTATCATCAGGATAGATGTACTCGTCAAGTATAGATGATTTACTTACCGCCTGTGCATCAAGATAGGGGACAACGGTCTTATCCCAAGACGTTCCGTACGTCATTGTCCCTTTATAGGTGTAGATAGATGATTTGAGGCCATGGAGTCGAAGAATCTTTTTGTAACGCTCTATTACCTTCTCATTGGGATCGATTGCGAGATTGCTTTTAATGATCTCGATCAAACCATCCGGTATCTGTTCGTACGTTTCGATAACATTGAGTGCCATATTGCGATTATTGGTCACCGGACTTTGCAACGCTGCCGACACCAGGGGTTCTGCGAATATCTCATCGAAGTTTCTGAGATTCTGAACTATCATTGTTAGATGCATATGCTCGTTGAATTGCGAACCAAGTCCCAGCTCATCTTTGGGACCGGATGCAATGCTATCAAGCGGTAAGCGCTGTTGGGCTAATTCACACAGACGTTTGTATTGATCAATGTTTTGCGTGTCGGCTAAGACATGCCAATCATCAAATTCACTATCTTTAAGAGCCAAAGCATAGACTTCTTCCCATACATTAATTCCAAATGCTTTGAGAATCTCTCGGTTTTTGTAATCGCGGATATCCTCGTAAGCCATCGCTTTCCAATCAATACCGCTTCGAAGACCTAGATCCCCTACCCTTTTACGTGTTGCCGTACGCTCTTCGTCTTCCCAGCCATCATTTTTCCCATGATCGCCTAGATATAAAAAGAGTTTGATCAATACCCAAAACTGCTCCAGTATACGGCATCGTGTTTGCCCCTCTTCGATGAAGGCTTTAATCACCTCTTTGGCGTCCTCATAATCCGCGATACGCTCGCCGGGTCCATGATCGATCATCCCTAACAATAGATCTCCGGCCGCTTCGTATAATTCATCACTCCAGCCATACGTTTGAATATACCCTAATAAGTTCCCTTTCACGGCACACTCATAGGCGGTATGGTTCACTCCGATACTGCATTTGTACCCTTCTAGCAGTATCCATTTTTGGATGGCTTCATGTTCACACTGAAGATAGCCGATATAGGTCACCCTACCCCAACCGTGAACCTTTTTCGCCAGTTCAAACAGGAGTTCATTCTGATCTTGACGGTAGAGGGCAACGGCCGCAAATTTGGAAAACTCTTCGGTAAGACCGAACAAAGCAATCAGCTCGATATCTTCTTCATCTAACTTCAATAAACCAATGAAGGCAATAGCCCATTTGATGGGTTCTCTATGATTCGCTTCGGTCAAAAACATTTTTGCGATCTTGTAGATCAATCCCAAGGAGACCTCTTCTCTACACTCACTTAGTAAATCAATAAAACTGTCAATATAGGTAATCGTGCTGTTTTCCAGCATAAAGCCATAAATAGAGCCCAGTTTTCCATCCAACTGTTCTTTGGTTTCGTTCTCCTTCTCAAAATCAGCAAACAGTTCAAACAACACCGTTGCTTTATCTGTAGCATCATCTGATTCAGATCCTATGACCCCTTCGAAAAATCCCGGTGCGACATTGATCCCCTCGAACGTATCCCATGCAAGGGTTTTACTTTCGACATCTGGGAGTTCATCTTGCAACTCTTCGTCAATGTAGCCCTCTGGACTGTGTTGCGTTATCCACTGATACAAAGAGCTTTGTCCCTCAATAAAGCTAGAGAAAGGAGCGTTCGTCATAGGTCATTCCAAGATTGAATTTGTGTAATACTACGGGATGGAGAGGACACCATTGTGTCCGTTTTATCCAATCAACTCTTCAATCTGACGATTCAAAAAGCTATCGGCAATGCTTTTGGCTTTAAGAGCTAGCGGTTTGGGAGAGGTAATAATGAGATCAGGCATCCATTTTTTGACCTCTTGCATGATCTCACGCTCTGATGTGGCAAATACTTCGATCTCCATACTTCCATCTTCATAGGTCTTTAGGATTCGCTGGGTACTGGCAAGTGGTCTGCGGTGGAAGTATTTGGCAATCTCCGGGGATGCTTTTAGAGTCACTTCAAACGGTTCTTTGTCGGGCTCAAACCATGCGTTGATGGCACGTTCCAGTATCCGGTACGTTGAATCATTAGGGATGAAAGTTTCTGGAGTGATTTCAAGATGATCGATCCCTTTGAAATAATAGGTTTTGAGTTTGCTCTCCATGAACTCTTCACCATAAAGATACCAGTACCCTTCAAAGGAGACAATCTTATAGGGATGGACATGACGGAGTTTATTGTTGTAATGAAATCGCACCATCTTGTTCTCCATAATCGCTTGTTCGATGATATGGAAGTGTCCCAGTTTATCAGAGATGTCTTCAATGATGGTTTTTGAATAGATGGGGTTTTTGGTGTTGTTTTGAAGTTTGGAGAAGAGTGATTTGGCTTTGACACCAAACTCACTTCCTATCCCCTCAGCGATATTACCCAGCATCTCCAAGACCAGTGCCTCTTCAGGGGTTCGTTCTTTGGTGAGTGAATGACCCAACTGCATCTTCCACTTGCTCCCCTGTTTCTCTATCGGGAAGCGGATAAGACGCTGATTGAAATCACGCTGGATAGTTTTTGTGGAGACATTGAACTCTGTGGCCAAATCCTGAACTGATAATACCTCTCCCTCATACAAACGTTGAAGTATGATGGTTAAGCGGGTGAGGATTTTATCGTAGTCATGAATTTGTCCCATATCAATCCTTTAAACAGACACTATGTTGTCCAATGAATAGTGCATCATACCAAAATCTAAATTAACACCGTAAAGGATAATGCTATGGAATCGTTGATAATTACAACACTGGCTTTGGTATGGGTGACTCTAAAAGTCAAAGAGATGCACACTCAAATGGGTGTTTATAGCGCTCTTAAAACCCTCACCTTCAAATTCATCGCATAGACAGGAGAAGATTATGATGCAAACCAATCTCTCATCTACAACAGCACGGGCAGAGGCACAACGTTCTCGTCCGACCCATCAAGCCTATGGACTTTCTAAAATGACCTCCTCACTCTATTCCCATCAAGGCGAGCAGGTCTATCTGCTCGATACCTATACCAGAATGGGAAAACGGATCGCTCTGGTCATGGACAGGGATGATGAACAGATGTATGAGGTGTTTTTTGATCAGTTGATGGCGTCGTAATAGTTTAGGGGATTGAGTGGTTTTGAAATACAATACGCTTCTTTATGAAGAGGTGCACGTAGATTATCCTCGTGTTAGAGGGTAAGAGTAATAAAAAGGGGTATAGGTGACACAAGAAGAGATGAAAGAGGAAGAATATTTTGAGGAGCGTGGGGGGAAGATTGTCGGAGAAAATCCACCCCTTTGGATCAAACTGCTTGGGGGGATTTTATACCCGTTGTTTTGGATCCTCGATAAACTCAAAAAATAAAGGCTAAAAACTCTTTATATTGTTTCGAGGCTATCTTGGAGTTGTATCGAATAGCGGTTATGGCTCTTTTGTACTTCGAGTTGCGTGTTGAAGATGACCGAGAGATTGGCACCATTCAATACCTCACTTGTATCTCCCGATGCATGGATACCCCCCTCGTGGAGTAATATGGCATGTTGGATCTCCTCAAATACCTCTTCGATATGATGGGTGACGAGGATCACCGTTGTACCGCTGCGGGCAAGGGAGCGCATCATCTCAATAAAATCAAGCTGTGCTTTGATATCAAGCCCTACTGTTGGCTCATCGAGCAAGATCGCTTTGATCGGATGGACAAGGGCACGTGCGACGATGCATTTGCGCAACTCCCCCGTTGACATCTGATCTACCCGTTTATGCTGTAAGTGCAAAATACCCAATCGTTCCATCGCACGCAAGGCACTTTGGCTTTGTTCGGGAGTATTGTCCAAATGATCAAACAATCCGATGGTTCCGTAAAACCCACTCAACACTGTCTCAAATCCGCTCAAATACCCCGCATCAAAACTAAATCGGCTATGCAGATCGTTTGTAACGACGCCGATTTGTCGACGCAATTGGGATACGACCCAGCGCTCATGCCCCAGTATCTCCCGCTTAAACGGTTCGTTTTTATACGATGGGTAGAGTTCACAGTTGATCAGCTTGATAAGGGTTGATTTTCCTGATCCGTTGGCTCCTAAGATAACGGTGTGTTCCCCTTCTTGGATGTTCAAGGAGATGTTTTTCAAGACATACTCATCTTCATACCGAAGATCGACGTTCTGAAAATCAATGATACTATCCATCACACTCTCCTTTTTTAGGTATTGTACATGATTTTTTATCATCTCATCAATAGTTTCCGATGCTCTATTCACAACGGTGTCAGTGTTGGTGCTGTTTAACATAGAGGTGTCAGGCATACCCCTACTTTTTACCGTTTTATCCTCAACATATACCCTCCATTCTTTTGAAACTCAAATCCGACTTTGACAATCTCACCCCCAAATTTTTCTGCGATTTGATAAGCAAACGGGCTGAAATTATCGGGTTCATCCACACGGGAGTTTTTATAATCGACCAGTGGGAAAATGCGCACCTCTTTTCCTATACGCAACATCTCAGTGATTGAGG
>NZ_JAQTYM010000027.1:9838-26784 GCF_028688295.1 Sulfuricurvum sp. | reverse complement strand
ATAGTCAACGTCTCGAAGACATCGTCCCGATCCGCTAACCTGCTTAGTTTTCAATGATCTCAAACTCAAATCTAAGTCGCTTTCTCAAGCTTCCCAGTGTTTGTGGACGGGAATTATAGGGGATTTATCAATGAATGTCAAGAGGTTTTGTGAAGAAATTTCTATTAAATTGCAATGGATTCAAATCGTTACAAAGCGTTAGTAAACTCTACAAAAAGGTCTTTCATTATAATAGAGATTTGGAGTGTAACCAAGTAGTGATCTACTGCATCATATAAAGATTGTTACTCGTATCACATGCAGCGATAAAAAGCTCTTTTAATTCACGATCAAATGTCATGACATAAACATCACTATTGCGAAGTTCAAGTTGTTTAAAGTTCTCTAACAATACACCATCAGCTACATTTTTACCGTGATCGCATTTGGTAAAGTTAAAAGATTTTAGTGTTTTTCCATAATCATAGAGATTTGCTTCCCACTCATCTTTAAATAAATAAAGAGAATCGGGGTTCGCTGCAATATAAATATGATGATCCTCGATCGAATATTTATCAATCAAATCGTTAAACATAGGGGCAATATTGGAAAAATTTTCAATATCCCAAAAAAGATAGGGTTGTTGTGCAGATGTTTTGGAGTTTTTGTTTACCAAAGTAAGTCGTTTGGCAATATTAAAATGGCTATGCGCCATATCGTTAATGAGTTCAATACTGTTTTTGAGTTTTAGGGCATCATCGGTGTTAAACCGTAAAAGTTTCCCTAATTCGATGTAGAGTTCTATATCTTGCAGTTCTTGCCATGCTCCCCCTTTTTGGTAAAAACCAAGAGAACGGAGTTTTCCGGGAGAAAACACTAATGTAACTTTTATCGGTCTGCGAGAGGCGTATGCACGGGTCACACTCGCAAGAATTTTCCGTCCACTCTCTAAATCAGGTAGTTCGATAGAACCGTAATATTTTTGATTTATAATAATTTTTTCTACACTTGGCATGCCATATTCCTTGTTATTCGCGGGTATTTTAGCGCGGATAGCTTAGAAATTTATAGAAGATATTTTACTATTATCTCATCCACGTAATTTATAAAGCATATAAATATTTTTAGTGTTTTTACCTTTAATTTTATCACCATTCTTTTATCAATAAAAGAAGTCAATAAACCCTAAAAGATGCTAGAATACCTTAACATTATTTCTAAGGTCTATCATGAGTGTAACTAAAGTTTATGACAAAATTTTTTCTATACATGATCAAACTGTCGGTACACTTAGAGCGTTAAAAATAGCTCCTTACCCAACACATTACAAAAAATATTTTGATGAGATTTTTATCGAGCAAGCAGATGCTGCTTTAATAAAAGCACAAAAAGAAGATGAAAACATAGCAGGTACTCATGACGAATTGACCCGCTATCTCGACATAGCCCATCGTTCGATTATGAGCTTTGTCGAAACACATGCTGATATTTCACATGTTGCCGAACTTCAGAATAGCTATATCAATAAAGCGACTGAAGAAGGGATAGAGCGATGTGTTAATTTTGTTGAAGGATTAAGTGAATTAGGTAAAAATATGTCTGATGAGCTTAAAAAGGCTCAAACAAAAATTGAGCAACTCAGCAGTGAACTTCAAGAAGCATTAGAACAACTCACAACTGATCCCCTTACTCAAATTACCAATAGAAAAGGGCTAATAGATGATTTAAACAGTGCAATTTTAGCAGGACAAAATAAAATGCTCCCAATGGTAATCATGATGATTGATGCTGATAACTTCAAACAATTGAATGATATGTACGGACATCTAGCGGGTGATAAAGTCCTCTACTTCTTGGCGCAAAGCATTAAATCTGTTATTCGCAGCGGAGATAAAGTCTACCGCTATGGTGGTGAAGAATTTGCTGTTGTTTTGAACCGTTGTGAAAAAGATCAAGCCTTTGCCGTTGCGGATAAAATTCGCTCAAAAATCGAACATAGCCATCTGATTTATTCAGGAAAAACGATTCACATGACTGTCAGCGTAGGTGCGTCAATTCACCATTTAGGTGATAGTTATGATACTTTTTTAGGTCGTGCTGATAAAGCGTTGTACACTGCAAAAAATGAAGGTAAAAATAAAACTGTTTTATTTGATTAAAATATCAATAATAACTCATACTTATTTGTCAAAAAGTTACACTAACTTCCCATGATTGCGTATTCAAAGATCCACCTCTTCATTTTTTTAGTCTCCTTTAAACTTCCTTTAGCAACAATAACAAGCTAATTTATTAAGGGGACCTATTGAAATTATTTAATTATGCTATTTCTCTCCTTACACTTAACCTTTATGCGAATGAACTACCGATTATTACCTCTTTAAATGAGGATATGTCTCAAACTACTCAACTTGCTACACAAAAAAATCAGAATATTGATTATCAACCTTTTATTCTATCTGTATGGAACCAAAAAGATCTTTTTACATTTGGGGTAAGTAATCTCAAGGATGCATTGATGCTTATTCCAGGTATCGATTTAATGGGTGATAGCATCAACAATAGAACCATGGTTGTTCGTGGATCTAATCCGTTGGCCTATGGACAGACCAAGATGATTATTGATGGTGTTGTCGTTAATGATCACTCTTTTGACAGTTACAATGCCTATCTGAATTTTCCAATTGAAATAATCGAAAGAATCGAAGTGGTTCGAGGTCCAGGTAGCTTTATTGATGGAGTCAATGGTTATGCTGGAACCATAAATGTCATTACAAAGGCTCATAACAAAACGAAAAGCACTGCAAACGGTACTCTTTTTGCCGGATTCGGCAGTCATCAATCCCATCAAACAGGCTTTTGGCAAACATTTGATTTAGAAAAATCTCAATTATCTATTGATGGATTTTACTACAAAGATAATGCCAAGTCACCTGAAATTGTAACTGATAAATACGGGAAAACTGGTTTCGCCCCCCTTAATAATGAACAGTATAACTTAGGGTTTTCTTTGCGAAGTGACAACAGCTATTTACTTGGTCGTGTCAACGAGTACGTGTATGGAAGCGCTTTTGGAAATCTCAACGCACTCCCTAACGATGCAGGCCAACAATCTACACCCTCTTGGTATCTCGAAAGCGGGTATGCTACTTCACTCTCATCCGATATCCTCCTTAAAATAAAAGGGGGTATTTATGAAAATAGTTGGGAAAGTGATGCCCGTTCTTTACCTGTAGGTACTTATGGTCCTCTCACCTATCCGTTAGGATATTGGGCAGATTTAAAGCTCGATAATCGCCAAATTTATGGAAATATTTTATTCAGCTTTACTGGATTATCTAATCACAATATTACTGCAGGCTACACCTTCAAACACGAAGAAGTGACTAATATCCAATCAATTACTACTGAAAGAGTTGACGGAGGTATTATTTTAGTCGATTATTCGAAAAGTGCTCCGTTCTTGGATGCGGATGCTGCCCATCGCTATACCCATGAATTTTATTTTGGAGATAGTATCACCATCAACAACGACCTCGAGCTGGCACTCAATTTCGGCGGAACCAAAACCACATCGATTTCTACTAACCAGTATCAAAGAGCAGCGTTAGTCTATCAGCCACATCGGAGTCATATTTTTAAAACGATGCTCGGTAACAGTTACCGCCTCCCCTCATGGCAAGAATTATACACACTAAACAATCCTGTAAGAATAGGAAATCCCGATTTAAACCCTGAACATGTCACCTCTTATGAAGCTCAATATATTTACAAACCTTCATCTTCACTCTTTCTAGGTATTAATGCTTTTTATCTAAAAAATAATGATCAAATAACTGCCAATACTAATAGCAAGATTTATGAAAACATCGGTCAGCGAAATATTAAAGGGATAGAAACAGAATTTAAAGGAGAATATAGTGAGAATGACAGTTTTGCATTTTCCTATAGCTATATTACTGGCGAAACAATCAAGGGTGATCAAACAACCGATTATCTTCCATTTTCATCAAGCCATTTACTTAAAGGGGCTCTCTCATATTCGTTAACATCCGAAATGAAAGCAGCTGTTACAGGTCGATATGCAAGTGAAAAAAAACGTCGTCCCGATGATGGACGTTCACCTACAAAATCTTTCTCGACAATCGATATGACTTTAGGTTGGGAAAACTCGGCAGGATTCTATGTTCAAGCTAGAGTTAAAAATCTCTTTAATTCTCTCTACTATTACCCCTCAACTGTCTCCACCTACAACGGAGATTACCCGATTGAGGGTCGAATCTTTTGGGTACGTACAGGATTGAAATTTTAATGCGGATTTTGGTTCTTTTATTCATTATCTTTCTTAGTCTTCATGCTGAAGACACATTACTTCTCAATGCTCACATCAAAATGGTCCCAAAAATCATGGCATTAGATACCCGTTTAGTATCAAAAGAATCTTCTAATAAATCAATATTAGCCATAGTTTACGAAGGAAATCGTAAAAACATAGCTCGTACTATCGCAGATGAGATCAATCAACAACACAATGGCAAAGTAGCTAATATGAATTTTACGACTATCGCTATTCCACTTGAAGAATTAGTGTTACGCCGTGATATATCTTTTGTTTATCTGACCCAAATGAGTACTTCCTCTGTCCGTAAAATAGCTCAATGGGGAATAGAGAATACCATACCAACATTTTCTTATAATACTTCAGACTTAGAAGAGGGTGTACTTGGTTCGATCGCCATTGAACGCTCCACTATCATCTACATCAACAAAACAACCCTAAAAAAAGGAAATTTTCGTTTTAATGATACTTTATTCCAAATTGTGAGGCTTCTCGAATGAACCGCTTTAAAAATGCTCGTCTCTCCAGTAAACTTTTTATTACGCTGGTCGTCACTTTTTTGATTGTTTTCGCAACGGTTACCCTTGTAACCTTTATCATTGTTCGTGATTTAACCATGAACACCCAAAAAGAGAAAGCCGCATTGTTGATCGATGCAGTTGAGCCTTCCCTCTCACTTTCTATGTTTTTAGGAATCAAAGATATAAGCAGTAAGCTTTCTTCAATCACTCGTCTTAATGAAGTAATCGGCCTAAAAATAACTGATATTGAGGGCAAAATATTATTGGATTATCAACAATACACATCTTTATCCCCCTATGAATCGATCAAAGTTTCCAAAAATCTATTGGAACCCTCTTCCCTGAAACCAATCGGTTCCGTTACCCTAACCTATTCCGGAAAAGAATTTAGTAAAACCATGGACCGTTTTTATACCGTTTATGGATGGATTGCTTTAGGCGTTTTTGTCATTCTTTGGGTAATGCTTATCTGGATCAATCGCCTTTTATTACCAATTAATTTAATCGCCCGAAAAGTTCGAAATTTCAAACCTGGTGAAAAAATAACCTTTGATATCCCCTATAGTCAACGTGAATTTTCTCAAATTATTCATGCCTTTAAAGTGATGCAAGAGAGTGTTTGGAACTATTCTCAAGAGATCGAAACCATCAATAAAAATCTTGAAATCAAAATTGCCGAACAAACCCATGAAGCAACACGTCACCTTTATTATGACAATCTAACAACCTTACCTAATCGTCTTAAACTTCAAGAAGATTTATTATTAAAACCCACCAATACCGTTGCAATTTTAAATATTGACGATTTTAAAGAGATCAACGATTTCTTCGGTATCGATGCAGGTGATTGGCTACTTAGTCAAATAGGACACTGGCTTGTAGAGATGAAACTCTCCCCTTATCGTCTCGGAGGCGATGAGTTTGCCTTTCGACTAAAACAAGGTAACACATCAATCGAGTTTCGTCATAACATTGAAATACTTCTTGCCCTATTAAGTGAGAAGCTCTTTATGATCGCAGAGGAGACTGTTCATGTTCGAGCCACCGTCGGGATAGCAATCGACAGTGACAAACCACTCATACATGCTGATGTTGCTCTCAACAAAGCCCGTAGTGCAAAACAACCCTACTCCGTATACGATCAATCAGAGGGGATAGAACAACAATACCAAGCCAATATCGCGATGTCAGCCCGCATTCGTCAGGCTTTGGTTGAACACCGTATTGTTTGTCAATATCAACCTATCGTTTCTACACTAACAGGAAAAATTGAAAAATTTGAAACCTTAGTACGGATCAAAAACGAAGATGATACCTTGATTGCACCGTATGATTTTTTACCGATTGCCCAAAAAACCAAACTCTACCATCACATTACCCAAGAGGTTGTGTATCAAGCCTGCAACCTCTTTGCCGCTCGGCATGAACAATTTTCGATAAATCTCTCGGGAAGTGATATTCTAGATAGCCGTACCGTAGCCACTATCGAAAATATTCTCCGACAAACCGGTACCGCTGATCGGATCATCTTTGAAATTTTAGAATCTGAGGGTATTGAAAACTTTGATGAAGTTGCTTTATTTATCTCTAAAATGAAATCACTGGGGGCAAAAATTGCAATCGATGATTTTGGAACCGGATATTCAAATTTTGAAAACATTTTAAAACTCAACGTCGATATACTGAAAATTGATGGTTCTCTCATCAAATCTATCAATGAAAATCCTCGTCATCGTATCGTTGTCGAAGCCATCGTTGACTTCGCCCACCGCATTGGTATTGATACCGTAGCTGAATTCGTTTCTTCCGAAGAAATTTTACAAAATGTCACTGATTTAGGGATTACCTATGCACAAGGGTTCCATACCGGAAAACCGCAGTTTTTAAATCAACAACTGATGTAAAATTTAAAGCCAGCCATGTTATAATTCCGAAATTTTTTATAAGGGTACACCCATGTTAACCGATCGCGTCAATATACTCTCCGAATCGATTACCATTGCTATCTCTACGTTAGCACAAGAGCTTAAAGCACAAGGAAAAAACATCCTCAGTTTCTCTGCCGGTGAACCTGATTTTGATACACCTCAAGTGATCAAAGATGCCGCGATCAAAGCGATCAATGACGGCTTTACCAAATACACGGCGGTTGATGGTATACCTGATTTGAAATCTGCTATCGCACTTAAACTCAAACGTGATAACGGCTTGGAATACAAACCGAACCAAATCATTGCTAACAACGGTGCTAAGCACTCCCTTTACAACCTCTTTGCTTGTACAATCCAAGCCGGTGATGAAGTAATCATTCCGGCACCCTATTGGGTAACCTATCCTGAGCTGGTCATGTATTGTGGCGGAACCGTCGTAGAGATTCAGACCAACGATGAGAGCGGTTTTAAAATCACCCCTGAGCAACTCAAAGCGGCATTAACACCTAAAACCAAAATGTTGATTCTCACTTCTCCGTCGAACCCGACGGGTGCAGTCTACTCTCGCGAAGAGCTCACTGCTCTTGGAAAAGTACTAGAGGGGAGCGATGTTATCGTTGCCAGTGATGAGATGTATGAAAAACTGATTTATGATGGAGAGTTTACCTCTGCAGCGGCGGTGAGTGAGGATATGTTTAAACGTACCATCACTATCAACGGTCTTAGTAAATCGGTAGCGATGACAGGATGGCGTTTTGGGTATATGGCAGCACACAATACCGAAATCATCCAAGCAACTAAAAAGCTCCAAAGTCAAAGTACGTCAAACATCAACTCTATTACTCAAAAAGCGGCTATCGTCGGCCTAAACGGTGCGGCTGATGCGGACATCGAAGCGATGCGTGTTCAGTTTAAAGCACGACGCGACGAAGCGGTAAAATTGTTCAATGAAATTGACGGTCTCTCTGTCCTCTCACCTGATGGTGCATTTTATCTGTTTGTGAACATCAAAGAGGTAAGCAACGATTCGATGCAATTTTGCAAAGAGTTGCTCGAAGAGCAAGGGATCGCCGTTGTTCCAGGTGTAGGATTCGGATCTGAGGGATATTTCCGATTCAGTTTCGCAACCGATATCGAGAGTATTCGTGAGGGTATCAAACGTATCGCCACGTTTGTCGCGACTCAAAAATAACCTTATTTTCTTTATACCTAACCTTTAAAATACTCCCCGATTCTATTCGGGGACTTAACCCTCCCTTTTACCTTTAAATTCTATTCTGCTATTAATCCGTTGAGTGCTAAAACATAATCTGAAAATTCCTTTAAGGAGAGTTTTCATGAAACGGATCATCAGTATCTACACGGAACACAAAAACAGTGTACAGTATTATCTCCGCACTACGATGGAGAGTTTTCATCCCCTATCAAACGATCCCAAAGATATGCGCCGTTTTTTCGAATCTGAAAAAGCCGCTGAAGTTATCTATAGCGTAAATGACACATTTATCCAATACACACCGAGTTTTGGAAGAAATTATATTGATGAAAATCGCAACGGTACGGATAAATCCTTTTATTTCAAATGGGTTAGTTTTACCGAAGTATCGATACATATCAGTAACCCCTACCTCCATCATGTGACGGGACTGCCAACCCTTACCGCCGTCAAATGGGAAAACAATCACTACCTTGTTGCCGATTTCGATATGCTAAAACTTCTCGAAGAGCTTCGTCTTATTGAACACAACAGTGCGTATGAGCAGATCAACCGATTTGTGATGGGCATCGGCGGATTATTACTGGGGCTTGTCTCTGTCTTTTTAATCTTTTACGGAGCCTATATTTTTTTTCAAATGCTCATCTCTCCCTATTCAGGAAAAATGGTTATGCATGAGATCTTTACCTCAATTATTTCTATTACTATCGGTCTTGCAATCTATGATTTGGCCAAGACTCTTATTGAAAATGAGGTTCTTTTTAAAACCTTTAATTATGGTAATGATCTCCAAAATAAAACGCTCAGCAAATTTTTGACCTCTATTATTATTGCCCTATCTATCGAATCTTTAATGGCAGTCTTCAAAATTGTTCTGGATGACTACGGCAAACTGATCAATGCATTTTATTTGATTATAGGGGTAACATTGCTCATTGTAGGTACCGGAATTTATAACTATTTATCCTATCATAAGAAATAAAAATGATTGTGATTTTTATCTGATTTTTTTTTGATACAATCAATATAAAATCGAAATTGCTACTTTTTATAAAACTAAAAGGGAAACGTTTATGAAAGCGTTAAAAGATTCGTTTACTGAATACTTTGTCAATAAGCGCATACAACAAACACCTTATTATCTTATTGCCATCCTCTCCTTTAATATGCTCATTGTTGTAATGCTTACCATCATTATCTTGTATAACGTTGGATTTAACCATCAAAAAGATCGTCTCAAAGAACTTGTTGATACCCAAGCAGTTATGATTCACGTAGTGGCAGAACAAGAATTTTTGCTACACAAAAACCTCTCCCCAGAAATGAAAAAAAGAGTCGCCGAAGATATTATTCGAAAAGTATCACAAGCCCATTCCGGATATACGGGATTTGGAAAAACAGGAGAGTTTACCCTAGGTAAACGCGAAGGTGACAAAATTCAGTTTTTAATTAAACAGCGACATTTTAAAATAGATAAACCGACTCCAGTACTCTGGAACTCTCTCAAGGGAGAACCAATGAGACGCGCTCTAAATGGGGTAAAAGGTATTGATATCACCTATGATTAGCGAGGAGCTATTGTTCTTGCCGCGTATGAGCCGATTAAAGATCTAGATTGGGGGCTAGTTGCCAAATTCGACCTCTCTGAAATACGGGCTCCCTATATAAAAGCTGCCCAATACGCACTAGGATTAGCGATTTTATTAGCCTTTTTCAGTAGTGTCATCTTTTGGTATTTTCTCCATCCATTAGTACAAAACATCGAAGATTCGCGCCGCTTTAACCGTATGTTGATTGAGACATCCTCCACCGGATTGGCTTTGTGTACTTTTGAAGGGAATATTATCGATGCAAATACTAGTTTTTTGGAAATGATTGGCTTGAGCGTCGATGAAGAGAAAAATATTAATTATTTTGACCTAATAGCTGACGAATTCCGAGAGCAAGAAAAAAAATATCTCAATACACTTAAAAAAACTGGCACCATCAAGCCTTATGAAAGCATCTACCTCACTAAAAACAAAGAACGTATTGATGTAAAAGTTTCCGGAAAAATGATTTCTATAGAAGGAAGCACTTATATTTGGCTAAGTGTTGATAATATTAGCCTGCAAAAAGCGTATGAGCAGCAATTGATCATAGATTCACATCATGATTCTTTAACAGGATTACCAAACCGTCTCTTTTTCAATCAAATTCTGCGTCAAACACTCTCCAGAGCAGAACGCTCCCATAAAACATTTGCCCTCTTTTTTATTGATCTAAATCAATTCAAAGAGGTAAATGATACCTACGGGCATGAATGTGGAGATATCTTACTGAGAACGGTTGCCGAACGTTTGCAGACAAATATACGCACAGATGATTTTGTAGCACGCTTAGGGGGGGATGAATTTATCATTATTTTTGAATCCATCAAGAATCAAAATGAAGCAATAACGGTGGCAAAAGCCCTTATCGAGAAGACCAAACAGCCTCTTGTAATTGAGGGGTGCGAAGTGACCCCTTCTATCAGTATTGGAATAGCTTTTTACCCAGAGCAAGCTTGTGATGCGGAAACATTACTCAGATGTGCCGACAAAGCAATGTATCATGCAAAGCATCAAACTAGTGAGCATTACTTTATCTATGATCCCAATCAATAAGATTTAAACTATTTGATACTTTTCAGCGCTTCAACAACCGCGTCAATATTCCCCATCGGAAGATGAACTTTCCATTCAGGATTTTTAGCATCACCCGATAAAGAGATTCCGATGCTCGCAACACTGTCACTTCCAACACCGTAGGGTTCATCCACTTTACTAATTGTGATAATCCCTTTTTTTGTTCCATCCAGTGGAATCTCTTTAATAATGTTTACACCTGAACTCATAAGATCTCCTATTTCGTGGTAGCTATAGAAGAGTTTAGCCGATTTTGGCTAAAGCAATCTTAAAAAAAGGAAGTTTATTGAGCTGGTTGTGATTTTGGGGAATTTCCATAGATAAAAGCATACATTTTGCGGTAATAGCGCTCATTACGGGTACGATCCGTTGCGCTAAAATGGTGGTAGCGACCGAGGGTTTCCCATGAATATCCAAAACTTTTGACGAGTTTTGTCAAAATTCCGTTTGCGTATTCTCTCGCCGTGATATCTTCAAAATATTCATGAAGCATTGGGTTTGGATGGTATTTGTAGTTGATCTGATAAGGTCCAAGATCAAGGTTAATGATACCACCATCGATGAGTGCTTGGGCTTGCGCGCTACATTGCTCAGCGGATCCACATTTAATTAAATGGCCATTCACCGCAAATCCAGCAGCTTTCGCTCGCTCAGCTTCTTCAACCGCATTGATCCGGATCACATGAGGATTACACTCTCCATTCTCTTTTAGACACTCACAGTGTTTAATTGCATCGAGAACGATATCAGGCATACGGATTTCGGAAGGTTCACTCTCAGCATAAACTATACTGCTCAATAAGATCATCCCCGCTACTGCCATTTTCATCCGTATCCCCTTCATAACTTAAGATTCTAACATTTTAGCGAGTTTTGCCTGCATTTTCAGCCAAAGTTTATGTTCCATTAATGGAAAGCCGCTATAAACACCTTTATTAACGATACTTTTGGTAACACCTGAACGGGCAGCTAACGTCGTAAATGGTGCGATACTTAAATGACCTGCCGTTGCACTTTGTCCACCCATCACTACATTACGACCCAGTGTAGTAGAACCGGCTAAACCGGATTGTGAAACCAGAATCGAGTGTTCACCAACGATACAATTGTGTCCAATTTGGACTAAATTATCAATTTTTACACCCTGCTTAATAATGGTTGATCCAAATACTGCACAATCTACGGTACTGTTAGCCCCAATCTCTACATCATCTTCAATAATAACATTGCCATTTTGGTAAAGCTTCACATGCTCGCCCATTTTAGTATGTGCATAACCAAATCCATCACTTCCAATAGCGGTTCCGGCGTGGATCATTACCCGATTGCCTATTATGCAATCACGATAAATCGTAACATTAGGATAAAGGATTACGTCATCTCCAATTACCGTTTCACTCCCCACATACACACCGCTCATAATCGTACAATTCGTACCGATTTTGGCACCATTTTCAATGTGTGCACTTGGATAGATATGAGTACCTTCACCAATAAGGGGAGCGATTTCACTGCTTTGTATAGGTTTTGCAAAATATTTTGAGAGGTGTGCTACCGACATATACGGCTCATCCGAGTTCAAAACCACAACACCTTCGGGAAGTAAATACGCTTTTGAAGCAGGAAGAATCACCGCCGATGCTTTTGTCTGTGAAAGCTCTTTTTCGTATTTAGAATCAGAGAGAAAAGAAATCTCCCCTTCTACTGCATTTTTGAGAGTATTCATCCCTGTAATTTCGATCGTATTCGTAATCTCTTCGCTTCCAAGATAGAGTGCAATTTCTTGTAATGTCATTGCCTATCTTTCGAGTGCAACGGAACCGCTACGAACGATCTCTTTAGGGTGGAAACGTTTTATCGCTTCGAGAAAATGGTTAACACGTGATGGCTCATCAGAGATCATTACAATCATGGTATCGCTTCCAACATTGACGATACGACCATTATAAGCATGGGTCAACGCTTCAATATCTCCTAATGATTCAGTCATCGGGATTTTGACGAGTGCCATTTCCGTCTCAACCAAATCAGCATGCTCATACACTCTAAGAACAGGGATGAGTTTATGCAACTGCTTTGTGATTTGTTCTACCACACGAACAGACCCAGCAGTTACGATGGTGATACGAGAGTATTTAGAATCAGGGATCGGTGCTACTGTCAATGACTCAATATTGTATCCACGCCCTGAAAACAGTCCTGCAATACGCGAGAGTACGCTTGCTTCATTCATTACGATAACGGAAATAACGCGACGTTCTGTCTGTTCCATCATTATTTCTCCTTGTACTCTAACATCATGTTAAACAATGATCCGCCGGCAGGAACCATCGGTAACACGTTCTCGAATCGATTAACGACAACATCGATAATCGCCACCACATTTTTCTCAACCGCATCTTTGAGTGCAGCATCGAACTCTTCTTTGGTAGTAACACGATACCCTACTCCACCGAATGCTTCAGCGAGTTTTACAAAATCAGGCTGCATCGAAAGATCAGTCGATGAGTGACGCTTGTCATAGAACAACGTCTGCCACTGACGAACCATCCCTAAAAAGTTGTTATTTAAAATAACATTGATAACGGGGAGTTTATACTCTACTGCCGTCATCAATTCTTGGATATTCATCAAAATCGATCCATCTCCGGTGATGTTAACACTGACGCGATCCATATCAGCACGTTTCACACCCAGAGCTGCCGGGAAACCAAATCCCATCGTCCCAAGACCACCGGAGCTGACCCATTGGCGTGGACGGGTAAACGGATAAAATTGTGCCGTCCACATCTGATGCTGTCCAACGTCGGTTGAGATATTAGCACCATCACCCAAAAGTTGCCCGATACGCTCAACAACCCATTGCGGCTTGATACGATCACCCTCTTCTTTGTAGGAGAGCGGATGGAGCTTATTGAAATTGGCAATCGTGTTGTGCCATGATTCATACCGAGCAGGATCTACTTGCTCTTTTGCCAAAGGAATCATCTGTTCAAGTACATTTTTGACATCTCCAACAATCGGGAAATGGGCATTAACAAGCTTTGAAATACTCGCCGGATCAATATCAACATGGATAATCTGCGCATTTTTAGCAAACTCGGAAAGTTTACCCGTAACACGGTCATCAAAACGTGCCCCTAAGCCGATAACGAGATCGGTTTCGGACATTGCCATATTTGCTGCGTATGAGCCATGCATCCCAAGCATCGAAATAAGCAGTGGATCATCAAATCGCAGTGTACCGCGTGCCATAAAGGTCTCTACGGCAGGAATTTGAGTCATTTTTGAAAACTCACGAACCAAATCTGCAGCATTGGCGTTGATAATCCCTCCACCCAGATACAAAAGAGGACGTTTTGCATTCGCAATCGCTTCAATCGCTTTTTTGATTTGGCGGGTATTCCCTTTTGTCGTCGGCTTATAGGTTTCGATATCCACTTCTTTGGAATAATCAAACTTAGCGATTTGCGCCGTTACGTCTTTGGGAATATCAACGTGTACCGGACCCGGACGACCCGTACGTGCGATATAAAATGCCTCTTTGAGAATACGCGGAAGATCTGCCGCATCCGTTACCAAATAATTGTGTTTTGTACAAGGACGGCTGATGCCGACAGCATCGATCTCCTGGAATGCATCAGTTCCAATAAGTGACATCGGAACCTGACCGCTGATGACCACAAGAGGGATAGAATCCATATAGGCATCCGCTAAACCAGTAACACCGTTAGTAAATCCTGGCCCCGAAGTGATCATCGCCACCCCTACTTTTCCGGTCGCTTTTGCATACCCTTCTGCAGCATGTACCGCAGCTTGTTCATGACGTGTCAAAACATGTTGAAATGATCGTTGTTTATAAATCTCATCATAGACGTTCATGATCGCCCCGCCGGGATAGCCGAATATGACTTCGACTTCCTCGGCGATGAGTGCTTCGATAACCATCTGTGCACCGCTGATTTGCATGTCGTCTCCTTTTTACTGTGTGAATTTAATACGCCGAAGGAATAAAATTCATTCGGCTACGCTGGCCGCTTGGGCTGCTAAAGCTTGCCTCTGTCGAGGCAGATTTAATATTTTGTGTGAATATAACGGAAAAAAATTAGGCAATTATAAAAGAAAATAGCTATAAATTACGTTAAAAGAACCCTAAGCACTCATCACTAAAGATTTAAAATCCTTTTTTTGTTGCCGTTACGACAAAAATAGGGTAATTTTGCTCTTCTTTTTCAACGGTATAAGCATGGTGAAAACGGACATGCTCAAAACCTGCATTTTCAATCGTTTCACGGAGAGATTCTCGATCGAAGCCGAAATGGTGTACCCCATCATTACCATGAGTATGAAAGGTTCCATCTTCTGCTTCAAGATCTGCAATCGCAACAAAACCGTCACGCTTGAGATGTTTATGAAAACTCTCGAAAAGTGAAGCAGTATCTTCGACATGATGCATCGCCATGGAACTGACGATACCATGAAACTGCTCTTGCAAAGGCTCTTCAAGGATATCTTGACAAATTGCCTGAACCGATAATTTATCACTATTTTTGGATGTCAACTGCTCTAACATTTTATCGGAGAGGTCAACACCGACCACTGTTTTAACCATTGGAGCAATTTTAAAACTGAGCAATCCTGTCCCCGCACCAAAATCCATAATACTCATATTATTTAATAGTGATATTCTGCTGCTGATGGTTTGAAAGACACTGTGTGCAATTGTTTGGCGCATATCGCCTTTATCCCATCCCCCAGCTGCTTGATTAAAACGTTCTGTCATTTTAGATTTCCCCTTGTTTTTTACGGCTGACATAATTTAAAATTGCCATGGAAACAATCAAAATTCCAACACCGCTAATCAGATAAAAGGCAAAATGCATATTAGTGATATCGTTGATAGCGACTTTAAAGACGACCATCAGCGATTCGATCGAGAGGGCGATGATAATCGAGGTCAAAAATTTGGTCAAGGTTTTGTATTCACTCCCCTCTTCAAGAGTTAGAGAGCGGTAGAATACCTCCTGCTCCAAGATCGTTTTTGCCAAATCATAAATCGCAATCGCCAACGTAATACCGATGATCGATTTAAAGACATACTGAAGCGTTTCATCTCCGGAACTCATAAGTGCTTTGGCAAATCCCAGCAACCCATACCCGCCCAAAAACAGTGACAGCAATACCAATCCGCCCCCTAGCAAGCCGTAAACCCATACGGAGAGTTTAGAGATGAGTCGAGTACTCTCAATCAGGTGCATTTTCCCCAATACCGCGACAAGATCGAGATCAAATACGGCGATTTTGCCATCAGAGTATTTGCGAGCGACCGAGACTTTCGGCTGACCGCTATTGGCACAGATGTAGGGGTTTGAGATGTAATTGCCTTTATCGTCAAACTGGATACGGTTGATGAAATAGGCTCTATCAGTACCTTTTAAACTCATATCATGGCCGCTTCTGCGCCATGTCGGGGTGATCTGTTCCCCCTTTTCATCCATCAGATACATATCGGTGAGACAGGGGAGCCGTTTAAAAAATTGTTTCACTTGCTCATCATCAAAATCGTGCTGAGGAGTGTCACTGATCGTACTTAGTAAAAACCCCTCTACCGCTTCACGGTTTTCACGGTATATCTGCATCATTTGTTTCATTCGTTGTGTTCCATCTTATTAAAGTTCTTTAGTGTATCCAAAACGGCTAACGATGTCAAAATTAGTGCCAAACACCATCGATTAACGTCCCACAATGAGGACAATGATTTGTTTCTACCAAATGGTTGGTAACGTATTGTCCGATATGTCCGTGACGCTCAATAACCATTTTATGACAGCTCGGACAATAGGTCGATTCACGTGCCTCATCATCGATATTACCGATATAAACGTATTTCAATCCCGCTTCTTTACCGATCTCATAGGCACGACGAAGGGTTGAAGCAGGTGTTCGTGGAGTATCCAACATCTTATACATCGGATGAAATCCGCTGATATGCCACGGCATCGAGGGATCAATATCAGCTTGAAATTTGGCAATGGCACGTATTTCATCGTCTGAATCGTTCAATCCCGGAATAAGGAGTGTTGTCGTTTCAATCCATATCCCTTTTTTATGGGCATATTCGATGGTGTCTAAAACGGGTTTGAGGGAGGCACCGCAAATATCTTTGTAAAAGTTTTGCGTATTCCCTTTTATATCAATATTCATCCCATCTAAATAAGGTGCTATCGTATCGATCGCTTTGTGGGTCTCATAGCCGCTGGTGACATAGATATTTTTCAATCCCGCTTCATGGGC
>NZ_JAQTYM010000027.1:0-9738 GCF_028688295.1 Sulfuricurvum sp. | reverse complement strand
CCGTCGTTTTTCAATCCGATATCGACAAATGCGCCGAAATCGGCGATGTTTCGGACAACCCCTGAGACGATAGAACCTTCCTTAAGCTCTTTGATATCGGTGAGATCGGAGCGAAACATGATGGGAGGCAAACTCTCGCGGGGGTCAAACCCCGGTTTTCGTAGCTCCGCGATGATATCACTGAGTGTCGCTTCCCCTACCCCCAACTCCTGCGCAATACGGGGAATCTGATCTTTGGTGATCGATGAGAGCTCGTAGCGTTTTAACAGAGTATTCGCCGCTTCGTAGCTCTCGGGGTGAACACCCGTGTTGTCCAACACACTTTTCCCCTCTCGTATCCGAAAGAATCCTGCACACTGCTCGTACGCTTTGGCTCCCAGCCCTTTGACTTTGAGGAGTTCTTGTTTGCTTTTAAACGCACCGCTTTTCTCACGGTACTCCACTATCGATTTGGCAACTTTTGCCCCCACCCCCGCGACATAAGAGAGGAGTGAGACCGAAGCACTGTTAGGATCGACCCCGATACGGTTAACCAAATCTTCGGTAACGTCTCCGAGCTTCTTCTCAAGCATCTTTTGATCGACGTCGTGCTGATACTGCCCCACCCCAAGCGATTTGGGATCGATCTTCACCAGTGCCGCCATTGGATCGCGCAACCTTTGAGCTATCGAGATTGCCCCCCGTATCGTCACATCGAGTTGCGGATACTCTTCTTGGGCGATTTTGGAGGCGGAGTAGACCGATGCCCCCGCTTCGGAAACGACCGTATAAGCTAGATTAAGAGCCTCATCACGGTTTAGTCTCGCAAAAAATTCCTGCGTCTCCCGTGAGGCCGTTCCGTTTCCGATGGCGACGGCATTAATCCCGTAACGATCACACAACTGCTTTACAACCTTTGCACTCTTCTCATAGTCGCTTTGAGGCGGTGTCGGATAGATGACGGCGTGATCCAAATACATACCGTTCTCATCGACGACGGCGAGTTTACACCCCGTGCGATACGCCGGATCGGCTCCCAAAATGGCACGCTTCGTGACGGGAGGGGACCCCAAAAGCTGTGAGAGGTTTTTGCCGAAGGTATTGATCGCTTGAATATCCGATTTCTCTTTGATCATTGCGTGCACTTCCCGCTCCAATGAAGGAAACAACAACCGTTTGAAGCCGTCGAGATAACTCGCCAACAGCAGAGTCTGAGAGCTTTTGGCATGTCGCGGTATTTTGTAGTTCTTAATCGTATTTTCTACCCGATCCATATCGAGGGTGATCTTGACGCTCAGCTCTTTTTCACTCACCCCGCGCATAATCGCGAGATAACGGTGCGAGGGGATGGAGGCTATTTTTTCACTCTTTCCGGCGAGCTTGGCGAATAACCCCTCCTCACTCATCCCTTTGGCCGCTTTGATCTCAAACGAGGAGTAATCCAGTATCTGACGACGCCAGTGGTCACGCTCACGCGGATCGTCACTGTAGCGCTCCGCTAGAATAGCCTGAGCCCCTTTGATCGCCTCTTCGCGAGAAGTGATAGAACCTTTGACAAAACTCTCAGCACGCTTGGTAAATTCTCCCAACTCTAACTGTGCTCGCTCTAACAGATCCGCCAACGGTTCGAGCCCTGCGGCGATAGCGACACTGGCACGGGTATTTTTCTTCTCTTTAAACGGACGATAGATGTCTTCGACCTCTTGGAGCGTTTGAGCGTTGTTCAACCGTGTACGCAAGTCGTTATTCAACTCTGAGCGCTCCGAAATGAGACGAGATACCTCCTCTTTACGATCCAGCAGTTTTTTCGAATAGCCGTAGATGCTCTCAAACTCACGCAACTGCTCATCCGTAGCACCGCCTGTCATCTCTTTGCGGTAGCGGGCGATAAAAGGGATGGTGGAACCCTCTTCGAGGAGTTTTAGGATATTGGTAACGGTTTTGGCGGTGAGTCCCGTCTTTTGGGAAAGTAGATCGATGAGGCTATTCATTGGTTTCCTGAGTTTTTAGCATTTTTGGCGGCAAGTTCACGCGCTTTGTCTTTTTTACTCTTCCCTTTTCCCTTGATCGGATCGGGTCCTTTGACTCTCGGCGGCGGAGTTCCTACGAGTTCAAACCCCTCGATCTGCTCACGCGGCAGTTTAATAGAGGAGCGTTTTTCGATCAATCTAAAATGATCCCGTTCCTCGTAACCGATAAACGAAATCGCCAGACCCGATTTCCCTGCACGACCCGTCCGTCCGATACGGTGGATATAATCGGCAGGTGAGCGGGGAAGATCGAAATTGATAACGCAAGTGATGTCATCGATGTCCAAACCGCGCGCGGCGATGTCGGTTGCAAAAAGGATACGGATTTTTTTCGCTTTGAACTGCTCCAACACATAGGTACGATCCTCTTGCAATAGATCCCCGTTAAACGAGTCCGCCGAAAAACCGTACTTGCGAAACTTTGCGGCGATATTATCGGAGGCTCTTTTGTTTGCCATAAAGACCAACACCTGCTCCCATTTTTCGGTGCTGAGAAGATGGCGCAATAACGGTCCGCGATTTTCGGGATTCACCTCGATAACCCGCTGTTGGATACTCTGTACGGTCGGCATCTCTGATTCTATCGTGATATGGATCGGATTTTGAGTGATTTTAGCGGCAATCATCTCCATCTTCGGCGGATAGGTTGCGGAGAAGAGGAGATTTTGACGTTTTTCTGGGATCGATTCTAAGATCAGTTCCAACTCTTCGGCAAATCCCAGATCGAGCATCTTGTCCGCTTCATCGAGGACAAAAAATTCCAAGTGCGAGAGGTTCATCTGTTTTTTTCTCAACACATCGAGAAACCGCCCCGACGTTGCAACGAGAATATCGCACCCCTGCTGTATTGCATATATCTGATCACTGATCCCCTCACCCCCGATGAGGCTCACTACTTTCGGCGTTTTAGGGAGATTTCTTCCCATCGTCTCAAAAGTCTGAGCTACTTGGAGGGTGAGTTCGCGTGTCGGGGTGAGGATGAGGGCTTTGATCTTAGCTTTTCCCTCTCCACGTGTTGCCGACCAAAGCTCTAAAATCGGGAGGACAAAGCTGGCACTCTTACCGCTTCCCGTCTGCGCCTGCGCGAGGATGTCACGGCGATCTAACACCAACGGTATCACTTTTTCTTGGATCGGGGTTGGTTGAGTGTAGCCGTTTTCTTTTACTGCTTTAAGGATATAAGATGAACGTAAAAGGGGTGAAAATGACATGAAGAGTCCTCATTAATAGTAGAGCGAAGTATATTTTGTCTAAGTAGTCAAACGGATTAACCAAGATTTCTCTATACTTGCACCATTAAAATTCCTAAGTGGAGATAATTAGCATGATCAAAAAAAACCTCTCAAATATACTTTCTTGGCTTCTGCTAGGAGTTGTGGTGATTTATTTTGCCTATTCTAAAGGGTGGATTTTTGCTGGATTCGATTCTATCACCCCACAACAAGCTCAGACTCTTTTGAAAAATGACAAAAATGTATTTTTATTGGATGTTCGGACAAAAGAGGAGTTTGCCCAAGAGTACATAGCGGGTGCTACACTTATTCCGGTACAGGAACTTACTGAAAAACTCTCTCGACTCCAAGATAAAAAAGATAAAACCATAATCGTATATTGCCACAGCGGAAACCGAAGCGTCCAAGCTTCACGTATCCTAGCAAATAATGGTTTCATACCACTGAATGTCAGCGGGGGGATAACAGGGTGGAAAAGTGAGTCGCTTCCAACGATTCAGTAACTCCCCTCACCTACCGTTATCACGTAATTATCATCCACTTCTACGACTCCAAATGAATGTTGCCCACAAAAACTCTCATTCATCTCTTGTGCCCATGCACGGGCAATTCGCATTGCATTTTCTTTGTCATCAAAGGTTTTAATTTGAGGCATATTTTTACGAATAGCGCATTTACAGAGTTTTTCTACAACGACATGATATTCCATGATTTTTCCCTTTTAGTGATCGGATTTGCATCCACAGCCGCCACCGACCATGCCGATGACAAAATTGTCATTTACTTCGACTAACTGAAAGGTATGTTTACCGCAAAAGCTTCCGTTCATATACGCCATTTGTGTTTCAGCTGCCTCTAATGCCGCTTCTTTGGCATCAAAGGTAGTGATTTGAGACAACCCCTCTTTTTTTGCACAACTGCATAATTTTTCAATAACGACGTGATGTTCCATCTCTTTCTCCTTCTATATCAGTTAATTAGAGTAACTGCATAAATTATTCTATTCGTAGAGTTTTTTTCTATGCTATAATCGTTTAAATTAGCTGAAAGTAATTAGAACTATGAATACCAAAAGTTTAAAAAATGCCCTTTCAATTTCTGCTATTTACTTAATCTTTGGTCTTGCCTGGATCTATTTTTCAGACGCTGCTGTTGCATCTTTCGCTAACGATAACACTCAACTTACCCTCTTACAAACTTATAAAGGGTGGTTCTTTATCTTCTTTACTACGGTCATGCTTTTTTTTGTAAGTTATCAATTTTTCTCTAAAGAACTTCTCGCATACCTACGTCATTTAGAAGAGCAACATCAAGTTCAACAACAACTCGCTAAAAAAGACACTCTTCTCAATTCGTTGATCGACAGTTCTCCTGATGCCATCGTTATCAAAGGATTAGACAGACGCTATATTGTTTACAATCATGGTGCTGCTGAATTCTCGGGGGTTGAAAGTATCTTTGCCATTGGAAAAACAGCCAATGACATTTTTCCCCCCGAAACGGCAAATATCATTAATACCATCGATAATAATCTATTAGAGCAGAAAACCGTGAGTGATCATGAGGAAATCATGCAAATGCCAAATGGCAATGTATATACCTACTGGGTAAAAAAAGGGTTATTACGTACCGATGATGGAAACTTATTTGGCATTTACGGAATCTATAGAAACATAACTGAAGAGCGAGAATATGAGCTTAATATTCTTACTGAAAAAGAGAGGTTTGAACGACTAGCTCACCATGATCCCCTGACTGAATTACCGAACAAATTGAGTTTAACGGAGTATACAAGCAATCGCATCGTGACTCAAAACAATCATCCTTTCTCACTTCTTTTCCTAGATTTGGATGGTTTTCAACAAATTAATGACTCGTATGGACACCTGTTTGGGGACAAACTGCTCATCGAAGTAGCGCATCTTTTGCAACATATTTTTTACCCAGATGGCTATATTGTACGAACGGGAGGAGATGAGTTTGTCATCATCGTCTCACCCCCAGAAGATGAATTGTCACTCTCTTCATTAATAAATCGTCTCATTGAAAATTTTACCCTTCCTATACACATTGATGGGATTGATATTTACACCACACTCAGCATAGGTGCGGCCAATTATCCACAGGATGCAACAACAATCGAAGGTCTACTTCAATGTGCCGATGCAGCAATGTATGAGGCAAAAAAGAACGGTAAAAATACCTATCGATTTTACAATCCCACCTTCACGCAAAAAGCGCTTGAACGAACCATAATCACCAATAAACTTAAAAGTGCATTGAGAGACGATCAGCTTAGCGTTTTCTATCAGCCTCAGGTAGATGCGCAAAGTGAAAAAATTATCGGCTATGAAGCACTAATACGATGGGAAAGCGACGATGGATTTATCCCGCCATCTCTTTTTATTCCGATTTCCGAAGAGAGTGGAATGATCCTAAAAATTGGTGAATTTGTTCTGATTGAAGGGTGTAAAACTGCGCATAGATGGAGTCAAGAAGGGTTATTGCATGGTCATATTGCGATTAATGTATCTGCCTATCAATTAATTCATCCAAATTTTATATTACAACTTGACAACATCATCCACACTACAGGGTGCAACCCGTCTTGTATTGAATTGGAAATTACCGAAAGTTCTATTTTGGAAAATCCTGAAAAGACTATTACTCTTTTGAGTATCATAAAAAGCAAAGGGTTTAAAATTTCAATTGATGATTTTGGCACAGGTTATTCTTCCCTCTCCTATCTCAAAAATCTTCCTATCGATAAACTCAAAATCGATATTTCATTTGTACGCAATATCACTAATGAGCCAAAAAATCAGACTATCGTTAAAACGATCATTTCATTGGCGAAAGGTTTGGGAATGGAAGTACTTGCCGAAGGGGTAGAAACACTCGAAGAATTTAATTTTTTACGTGAAAACGGCATCGATACAATTCAAGGGTTTTATTTTTATAAACCAATGCCATCAACGTCGATTGAAGCATTGCTTCATGCTAGTAGGAAAGAGTGACTTTCTCCTAAAACAACTCGATTACGTCCAGCGGCTTTTGCCTGATACAAACACTTATCCGCAGCAGCATACAAGTGTGTTTCATTCGCAACTAATGAGCCATTGATACAGATAAGCCCAATCGATATCGTTACGCATTCAGCAACACTGTTTTTGCAGTGTTCAATAGAGAGATTTTCAATACCTTCGCGAATTGAATTAACAAATAACAATGATTTATCTAAATCATCGCACCTAAATATAAGACCAAATTCTTCTCCGCCTAAGCGAAAACAATAATCATCTGCTCGAACCGTCCTTTTTTTGATCTCGTGTGCCACTTGAATCAAAACTTCATCCCCTTTTTGATGACCGTAGGTATCGTTATAATCTTTAAAATGGTCTACATCCATAATCGCAAAACAGATAAAATCACTATTTCGTTTTGCACTACTTAGAAATCGTGGAAAGAGTGTATTAAAATGACGACGGTTATAGATACCGGTCAGTGCATCCGTAATTGCAATCTCTTCAAGGCGTTTTTTATCACTAATATCCTGACGAATAGCCGTATAGCCGATTTTTCTCCCCTCATCATCGTATATCGGATAGATTGTTGCATCAACCCAATAATAACCTCCATCTTTAGTACGATTTTTCAGTTCACCTCTCCAAACTTTATTCTCCTTTATACTCTCCCATAGCTCTTTATAGATCGTTTTTGGCATATCAGGATGATGGACTATACGATGATTTTTTCCAATCAACTCCTCACGAGTATATCCCGAAATTCGACAAAATGCTTCCGATGTTTCCAATATATTCCCGTTCAAATCGGTGCTAGAGGTTATAATATTTTTATCAATCAAGGTAAGACGGTCTTGAAGGAGTTTTTCAAGTTTGCTTGATTCAGTAATATCCCGTACATTCACCAAAAAACGCTCTTTATCTGGCATCAGTGTAATAGACATATTAACACGAAGTTTTTTTCCATCTTTAACAATACAGGTTTTTTCAAAATTATCGATAAAACCCTTCTCATATACCTGATCAATCGCACTTAATGCGCGTGGAAGATCCTCAGGAGCACTTAAACCGGCACAACTTTGTTTCAGCATCTCCTCATTCGTAAATCCACTCATCTCAAGATAGGCTTTGTTAAAAAAAAGAAAATTCGTTTCAGCGTCTAGCAGTGCTATACCATCACGTGATGTATCAACAATGGAGTGAAGAAACTTTTGATTACTATGGAGCTGATCATTGGTGTCTTCTAACTTTTGAATCAAGTTTTGAAACCCTAATTCAATAATAAAAATAATCAAAAAAACAAGGATAAACAAATACGTTGCATTTTCAATCATTTTTTGCGCGTATTGATTCTCTATGGCAGTAATATCATTTACAAAAACCGCTTTTGCAACTACTTTTCCAGCATAATCATGGACATCAAATGAATAAATAGCATAACTTTGATCATTAAAATGAAATCGATAGAGCATCGGAAAAGGATAATCAATCTTTGCTAATTGATCAAGCAATGGCTTATTATTAGCAGAATCATACTGTAGACTATAGTCACCAATTCTCAATGTTTCATTTTTGTAGAGATTAAGATTATTATTTTTGACGAATAAAGCCCCTTTTAATCCGCTGTAGTACTCCATTTCATCAAAAATAATGTCAGGGCGGCTTCCTAATTCTAATGCACCGATATAACGTTTATCCTCAAAAATTGGAATAACTGAACGGTATGCGAGATTATGGATACCGGTTTCAAATCCATGAATCTCTTTATTATATTTAGATATATTAGCAATCATCGGACGAAAACTAGCTACGTTATCACCGTATTTTTTTGGAGCATGCATTCGCAGTAATGCTGTCCCATCCGATAGATGAAAATGCATGACACTAAGATGTTTATTTCCTTGTTTCAAAGCTTTCCATCGCTCGACAGTCAAATCGAACAATGTTTTTCTGTCTTGATTAATAATCGATTTTTTAATATTACGTGAATTAATATTGATCATTGCATCGGTATAGTCGACTTGATTGCGCTTTTCAACTATTTTATCGTAAGTAGTTTGCAAGGTATGTGCATAAGTTTCTTGATTATCTTTTAACTCTTTTTTCTGCTCCCAATAAATCGATCCGAGTAAAACAACAGCAAACAGCAAAAGAATAGTAGTAACAAAAATGAGGGTTTTATTTTTAGTACTCCAGTGTTGCATTGCTTACTCCATATTTACTATTCTTTTATAAATGTTTTATAAAAAAAATTCATACATGATAAAAATATGATACGTCTTTCCATCACAGATAAGTAGAAAAGAGAGTATAAAAGGAAAGAAAATCTCTCAATGGGAAAAAATGAAACACTAAAATACAATTTTTATGGGATAAAAAAGAATTTTAAATGTGATAAATAAATTATGATAACGGTGTTGTCTGCACTACAAAATAAAGTTCATCTTTTAGGGTATTGAGACTTTTGATGACATTTGTACGCCGAATTTCATCAAGCTCAAAATGTTGCTCTATCGAATCATAGATACGATCAATGCTCGCATAAATTTCGACCATCAATTCTGCTTTAAGTTTATCTTGTACGCCAGCCATAAATTATCCTATTTGTTTGACTAAATCTTTTAGCAAAGACTCAACCAAAAAAATCTCCCAAAAGGGAGAAAATGACGAGAAACAATGAAGTTTTATCCCCAAAGGGGATTGGTGAGTTTAGCGGATGAGGTCAAAGAAATAGTCAGTGGTTGCGATACCTTTTGTATCTTCATCCAACTGATCAAGAACTTTGTTCGTGATCCAAGTAAGAAGGTTCAACGCTCCATCATATCCGCTGATAGAGTAACGGTGTAGGTGATGACGGTCGAAGATTGGGAATCCGATGTAGATCAACGGAGTACCAGTATCACGCATCAACTCTTTACCATAGCTGTTACCGATCATGAAATCGACAGGCTCAGTGAAGAGGAGTGAACGCATTGCCCACAAATCTTTTTCAGCCCATACATGCAAGCTATCTTTTGCAGGAGAAGTATCAAGCATTGCTCTCATCTCTTCTTCCCACCCTTTTGGTGCATTGTGGCAAAGAACGTGAGTAGGTTCTGCACCCATCTCAAGAAGGAATGATACTGCACCGATTAGGAAGTCAGGATCACCCCAGATAGCGAATTTTTTACCGTGCATGTATGGATAGCTATCTTGCATAGCATCGACAAGACGGCCGCGCTCTACTTTGAGTTTTTGTGGAACTTCTGTTCCTGTTAATTCTGCGAGTTTCATAACGAACTCATCAGTCCCTTTAAGACCGATCGGGTTAGAGAATCCACCAGCGTGTTTCCAACGTTTTTCGACCATTTTCATGGTTTTAGACGTTGCATATTTTTGAAGAGAAATTGTAGCAGATGAATTGATACAATCTTTTGTGTCTTCAATTTTTGTTCCGCCTTGGAACATTTCATAACTACCAGCAGGCATATCCCA
>NZ_JAQTYM010000097.1 GCF_028688295.1 Sulfuricurvum sp. | reverse complement strand
GGTTTTTTGTAATCCAATCGCCGACACTTTCGTGAGCGTTAATCTTGATAAAGCTATCTTTTGGAAAAATCTCTAATCTTGCATTGTAAAGCTTTTCCAATTCTCTTGTTTTTCCTGCACTTGCCACGCCCGTGATAAGGATTGAACTTTTTTTACTAATCCATTTCTCCTTACATGTAGAAGAATATTTGCGTGGCTTGGTTCGCAGGACAATTCCTTTGACGGGACTTTCAGAATTGAGCTTTTTTAGTCTTAAATATGTCATTGTTCGTTTAGACCCTTTCTTCTTTTTAAACTGTACTATTATAGCAAAATATAGATGTCTTTTCAATAGCCTTTTATCGCATTGTTTAATCGTTCGTCTAAACTGTACAAATCATTAGTCCTAAACTTAAACCCTGCTTTGGTCGGTCAATCTCTTCTATAATAACTATGTGCTTTGGGCGGGCTAATTCTTTTCATCGCTCACAATTTCGCTGGGCTTTTGCTTGGCTCGTTTTTTCTTTGCTCACAATTTCGCTGGGCTTTTGCTTGGTTGTGTCTTTGCGGGCACGAAGTCCCCCGCAAAGTTTGGAGCGTAGGGCACGAAGTCCCCCGAAGCGAGAAAAGCAAGTAAGCAAAAGGTCGGCGAAATTGTGAGCGAAAAAACGAGGTAAGCAAAAGGTCGGCGAAATTGTGAGCGATGAAAAGAATATTAAATGCTTACCTTTTGAAAATACGAAGTTCAAAACGGTGGGGCTTTCTATTCGCTCCCGCAACTCAACGAGGGGCGGGCGGGGGCTGAGGGGGGAAGCCCGCCCCGAGTAGAGGGAGCGATTAAGAGCACACGCCCCCCACAATAGCCCCGTTAAAAGGGGCGGGCGGGTGCTCTTCCCGACACGACTTTAGGCGTGGCGGGGTCAAGCCGTACCGTGTACGGTGCGAAGCGAAGCGGAGAACGAAGCCCGACCGTGGCGGGCGTAGTATTTGAGCCGTGACCGTGGCACGGCGATTGGAAGCCCGACCGTGGCGGGCGTGCTCTTGTATTAGCCACCGCAGGTGGCGGGTATTCGCCCCGCAGGGGCGGGCATTGTATTCCTTACATGTAGAGGGTTCGCAGAAGCCTTACATGTAGAGCTATTCAATCAATCCTTACATGTAAAGGTTCTCAAATAGCCTTACATGTAGAGCTATTCAATCAATCCTTACATGTAGAGGGTTCGCAGAAGCCTTACATGTAGAGATATTTGGAAATCCTTACATGTAGAGGCTCTGAAATATCCTTACATGTAAGGAAATAGCCATTTTTAGGCATTTTTTGCCTCTTTTTTGGCTTTTTTGGCTTTTTTTGATGAAAAAGGGCATTTTTTGCCCTTTTTTAGGTTCTTTTTTGCCTCTTTTTTGACCTCAAAAAGTCATTTTTAGGTGCGTTTAGACTGCTTTTTTATGTCTAGTTTTTATATATAGCGGGGGGCGGTTTTTTTGTTTTTTCTGTTGGCGTTATTCGTTCAGCCTAGACGGTCGTCTAAACTATTGACATTCTGTCAGCGTTTTGGTACAATACCTTTAAACTAACATAAGGGGTAAATCATGGTTTATGGATACATTCGAGTTTCAACCGATAAGCAAGATTACGACAATCAAAAACATGGAATTTTAGAATACTGCAACCGTTTAAAACTTTCTCCCGTTGAATTTGTAACGGAGACAATTAGCTCACGGGTCAAGCTCGAAGAGCGTGATGTAAGTCGCCTCATTGGCGACTTAAAGGCGGGCGATGTTCTTGTAACTTCGGAGCTTTCTCGCCTCGGTCGTTCCATCTTAGAGGTTATGACAATTTTTAAATGTTTGACCGAAAAGGGCGTGGCTACACATGTAATAAAAGGTAACTTCATTATCAATGGTTCAGATAATAAAATCCAATCAAGCGTTTTAATTTTTGCCTTTGGTCTTTCTGCTGAAATTGAGCGGGAATTAATTAGCCAAAGAACTAAGGAAGCGTTACAGCGTAGGAAGAGCGAGGGCGTTATCTTGGGGCGTAAAAAGGGGGCTATCGTTAAAAGTAAATTAGACGGAAAGGAGGAGCAAATTATCGACCTTGTAGGCAAGGGCGTTCCCGTTGCTAGCATTGCCAAAATCTTTGGCTGTGCTCGTGGTACTCTTGTAAATTTTATCGCTTCGAGAAAAATTAAAGCTAAGGATTGAAAATGGTTTGCGAGGTAGGTCGGAGGTGCAGGAAGCACCTCACTTGTCCCGACTGTGCGAGGTCGTGGCAACGAAAAGAATTTAAGACTTTTTGCGAGGGTACAAAAATTCAACCTAGTGGAATTTTAACATACTTTGTCATAAAAACACAAAGGCGTGGAAATCTCTACTATTCGATTGATGAACTTTACAAGGTCATTGACGATATTCGGGAAGCTGTAAAGCGTTCCCGCATTGGTTGTTCGTTCTTTGGGCGTTTAGAGGTTAGTTTTTCCCAAACGATGGGTTTTAATCCTCACTTAAATTTAATTACATTCGGCGATGTCACGCCGTTTCTTGAAATTTTAATGAGGTATAATTTGCATGTTTACAGACGGATAAAAGAGAATGAGAAAAATGTTTCTCGTTCGATAGTTTGGTACATGTGTAAATTCAATAATTTAGGTTATGAGAAAGGGGAAATCGTGAGAAACGCATTAAATCAAAGAAAGACAATAATTTCATCAAGGCACTTTAAAGGGCTAGGCGTTGGCGATGTTTCCGCCACCGATGTTGATTATAGCTTTTTGAAACCTTGCCCGATTAGGTATCGTGAAGAAGTGGAATTGCGAAGTGATTACGCTTCAAAGCGTAGGCGAGAGCGTGAGGCTCTTATCTCTAAAATCGAGGCTATAAAGAAGATGTACGAAACGGCTTAATTCTTCTATATTCCCACGGCGGTGTCGCCGTGGGTTCGCTCCACAATCCCACTTTTTTTTCCCTTGCTTTCTGCTCTTCCTCGATAAACTTTTTATCTTTTGTGTACTTTACATAAACCCACGCCATGCCGTTTTTAATCTGCTCCATGTTTGCGTTCACGCCTTTACATGTAGCCGTTCCCACGGTTCGACCGTATCGGTCTATCGTTTCAATCTCTACATGTAGAGGCTTGTTAAAACAAATATCTGACAAGGCTTTTTTTGAGGCTTGTCCGAACGCTTGCGTTTTCTCGGGTGCGTCTATCTTTGCCAATCTTATTTTAATTTCTCTTTTATCGCTAGTGATCATTTTTAGCGTGTCGCCGTCTGTAATCGCTACGACTACGCCGTCAATCGTTCCCGCTTGAATTTGAGCCACGAGCATGGCAAAGAAGATGGTTTTTTTTAACATTGCTTTCCTTTCAATCCTTACATGTAAGGATTGAAATTATAGCAATTCTAAAATGATTTGATTAGGTAAGAAGTTTCTGCAAAAATACGCACTCATAAAGGTAGTGTTTTTCTCTGTTGTTCCGTTTTGCTTGTAGTGTATTCGTTTGTCAAAAAAGAGGAATTGAGGCGAAGCTCCAACCTCTTTGAAGCTGAACAGCGGGTATTTGTCATTAAGGCACGCACAAGTCATTAGGAGTGCGAAAGGCTTTTTAAAGCTTAACGCTCTTTCAAATATCAGCCTCTTACATGTAAAGGGTGGATTTGAAATAATCATGTCCCACGCTTGCGTGGGTTGCCATTTTAAGAAGTCTTGCTCAAAGTCTAAATGTGAAGCGATTACCTTGTTTTTTTTTGAAATCTGTTTGACAAACTCGCTTTCTTGCGTGTCAAACGGACACCACACGACCGCATTTTTTGGAATGTACTTTAAGAGTGGCACGACCGCATGGGCGGGCGTGTAGCTCTCATCTGTGCCCGTCTTGTTAAATAGAATTTGATTACTTTTCAAAATAATTTAAACCTCGTTTCTAGGGCTTCCTTGTTGTCAATTATGCCGTTTTTTTGTAGGTATCCGTAATCCATGTGGTATTTATTAAATCCGTGTTCTTGGTTCAATAGTTCGATTGCGTTCGATGATATGGAAACCGAAGCAATAAGCAAGCCAAACGCCACGATATATTCCAACGGCTCGCCCGTTTTTATCTTTCCACCTAGAAGATGGATTTTGTGTTTGTCGTTTGGCGTTATCGGTACGCCCGTAATCGTCAAACTATCTGCGAACCAATGCGACAAATAACCAATCCCAAACCAAAACAATATCGCTCTAAAATCAATCAAAAAAGATAATGCGATTAGCATTATCGGAATAATTAAGTAGTGCGTTTCTTGTCTGTGCTTTACATGTACGCCAAAGAATTTGGCTACATATTCCAACCAATCGGGAGCTGTCGCCCCGATGATTACGGCGGGAAGCGAAGCGGGCGAGAATGGCAATGCTATCGCTATGGCGATGGCTGTGTGGCTCTTCCATGTCATTGTAAAATCTCCATAAAGTCGGCGTGCTCTCGTTCTTCTAAATAGCTTAAAAGCTTTTCAAGCAGGGCACTTTTTTCCGTTCGGGCGGTCGCTTGTTTTGCTTTTAATTCTGCTAATTTTTCCATCAAAACAATTCTTTCATCAAGGGCGATAATTCCCTCGGTGCTTCGGGCTTTTGCTCTTATTTGTTTCAGCTCTACAACTTCCAAAATCGTAGCCGTGGCGTGCTCTTCGTTTTCTGCTTCAAAATACTTTTTGACATCTTCGATAATTGATTGTTTAAAGTCGATTTTCTTCTTTTGAATTTCTCTTTTTTCTTTGTCGTCCAATAGCGGGTAAGTCGCTTGCAGTCCCGCATTGTAGTAGTTAAAATCAGACGGGAAAAGCCCGCTTTGTGTTCCCTCTTCGCTACCTCGTGCGGTTCTTCTTCCCGTGGTCGCCACGGCTTCAATTTTGAGCTTGTTGTAATCAACACGATAAACCATTTTATCCATCAAGAACGCCACGGCGGTGGCGATTTTTTTCTCTTTTGGTACTTTCTGTACGGTCTTGTAAACGGTCGGGGCGAAGTCTTGAAGTAGCAAAATATCTTCTTTTGTAATGGTTGCGGGTGCTTTGTCGTTTGCCTCTACATGTAGGATTATTGCGATGAGCAATGAAATTATTTTTTTCATTTTTTGCCTTTGTTTTTGATAATAGTTTCCAATAATAAGAACCTTAATTGCTCGTACTCTTTCGCTTGTTCTTGCTCAAAGATTGAGGCTCTCGCCTTTTCTTCCTTTACATGTAAGGCGTGTAATAGTTCGTGCATTTTTTCGGCGTTTACGGTGTAAGTTTCCATTTAAAAGTCCTCTCTTTGCTCTTTAAAATTAAGGGTGGGGCGAGGCGTTAAGACCGTGTTTTGGCTTGGCTTTCGCTTGGTTGTGTCTTTGCGGGCACGAAGTCCCCCGCAAAGTTTGGAGCGTAGGGAACGAAGTCCCCCGAAGCGAGAAAAGCAAGTAAGCGAAAGGTCAGCCAAAACACGGTTAGCCTCGTGGGTGGGAAGTAATATGGAGGCGTTACGCTTGCGTAATGCGTTCACTTTGTCTTTCCTCTCATTGCGAAGCGGGCGACCATAATTAAACCCGCTAGCTCGTGCTGACCCGTTGCCAACATCATGATAATTAAAATGATGATTGAAGCGTTTGTCATGTCGTAGCTTGTCCCGCTCGTGAGCGGGATTTCGTTAAAATTTTTTTGCTTCAAAATAGAAAATAGCGTTTTGTCGATAGACAACTCGCTTTCAGCCGAAGCGATGACAATGCGGGCGTTTTTTACGATTTGTTTCAAAAACTCTTTTTTTCGTCCTTGCATTTTGTCGAGGTCGTCAATGAATACAATCGAACCGCTAGCAAAATATTCGAGAGCTTCAAGCTGAACCGTTTGTTTTTTTGAATTTTTTGAAAGATATTGATATGCTAGCTCGTCATCGCTGTGGCTTTCGATAAATTGGATTAAAACTTTTTCCGTGAGGTTTTTTGTAATCCAATCGCCGACACTTTCGTGAGCGTTAATCTTGATAAAGCTATCTTTTGGAAAAATCTCTAATCTTGCATTGTAAAGCTTTTCCAATTCTCTTGTTTTTCCTGCACTTGCCAC
>NZ_JAQTYM010000026.1 GCF_028688295.1 Sulfuricurvum sp. | reverse complement strand
ATCACTTTTGCTAAAGAGTTTGGCTATACCATTAAACTCTTAGGGATTGCAAAGCGTGAGGGAGATGAAGTTGAACTGCGTGTTCATGCAGCATTGGTTGATGAAGATGCAATGATTGCGAAAATCGATGGCGTTATGAACGGAATCAGCGTTGTGGGTGATCGTGTGGGCGAAACGCTCTATTATGGACCTGGAGCGGGTGGTAATGCGACAGCGAGTGCCGTTGTTGCCAATATCATTGATATTGTACGCTCGGGTAAACGTTCACCGATGCTCGGATTCAATCATCCGCTTGAAGAGGGTTTGCGTCTTAAAAATCAAGATGATATTCGTTCGAAATATTACCTTCGTCTTCGGGTTTCGGATAAACCGGGTATTCTGGCCCAAATTACGAGATTATTTGCGGATGAATCAATTTCAATCGAAGCAGTTATTCAACGTCCCTCAGAAACCGAATGCGCCCATCTTTTGTTTGCAACGCACGAAGCGACAGAGCGTTCTATTCATGCGCTTATGACTAAACTTGAAGTGCTAGATGCTGTTCTAGAATCCCCCTTTATGATTCGAATTGTGTAGTTACAATTCGAATCATACTTCTATTTTCTACCTTAATAAAAATTTAACATTATTTACTGTAATATACGCGTCCACTTTGCCCTTTCGGACAAATAGAATTGAATGTTTCTAACTGCGTTTAATCGTAGTTACAAGTATTGGTGCGATCAATCTCACCTACGAAAAGCAAGTGATTTAAATCAACGGAGCCTACCGATGAAAGTACGTTCTTCAGTGAAGAAAATGTGCGATGATTGTAAAGTCATCAAGCGTAAAGGGATTGTTCGCGTAATCTGCAAAACCCCAAAACATAAACAAAGACAAGGATAAGCATGGCACGTATTGCTGGTGTGGACTTACCTAAGAAAAAACGTTTGGAGTATGCATTAACTTATATCTATGGTATCGGTTTACATACTTCACGCAAAATTTTGGATGCAACAGGACTCGATTACAATAAACGTGTATTCGAATTCAGCGAAGATGAAGCGGCTACAATCGCTAAAGAGATCCGAAGCAGCGGTATCGCTGTAGAGGGTGACCTTCGTAAACAAGTCGCTATGGATATTAAAGCGTTGATGGATCTTGGTTCTTACCGTGGTCTTCGTCACCGTAAAGGTCTCCCATGCCGTGGTCAAAAAACCAAAACCAATGCTCGTACACGCAAAGGTAAAAAGAAAACCGTCGGCTCAGCCACAAAGTAAGGGATTAGAGTATGGCAAAAAGAAAAGCAACCCGTAAAAAAATTGTAAAGAAGAATATTGCTAAAGGTATCGTACATATCTTGGCTTCATTCAACAATACCCTTGTAACGGTAACAGATGAAATGGGTAATATGATCGCATGGAGTTCGGCTGGTGCCCTTGGTTTCAAAGGTTCTAAAAAGTCAACTCCGTTTGCTGCTCAACAAGCAGTAGAATCTGCGCTCGAAAAAGCAATGGTCCACGGTATTAAAGAAGTGGGAATTAAAGTTCAAGGTCCAGGTTCTGGCCGTGAAACAGCAGTTAAAAGTGTTGGTGCGATCGAGGGTCTCCGTGTTTCTTTCATGAAAGACGTTACTCCACTACCACACAATGGATGTCGTGCGCCTAAGCGCCGACGAGTCTAAGGAGTTTAGCAATGGCAAGATATAGAGGACCCGTAGAAAAAATCGAAAGAAGATTCGGTGTAAGCCTTGGATTAAAAGGTGAGCGTCGTCTTGCAGGTAAAAGTGCCCTTGACAAACGTCCTTACGGACCAGGACAACACGGTCAACGCCGTACAAAAATTTCTGAATACGGTACACAGCTTCGCGAAAAACAAAAAGCGAAATTCATGTACGGTTTGAGCGAAAAACAAATGCGCGCATTGTTCGGTGAAGCAAAACGTCGTACTGGTAACACCGGTACGAACTTGGTAATGCTTCTTGAGCAACGTCTTGACAATGTAGTTTATCGTATGGGCTTTGCAACGACTCGTCGTTTTGCTCGCCAATTGGTAAACCATGGTCACGTATTAGTTGACGGCAAACGTGTTGATATTCCATCTTACCGCGTAAAACCGGGGCAAAAAGTGGAAATTCATGAAAAAAGTAAAAAGAACAACCAAATCGTTCGTGCAATTGAGTTGACCAACCAAACCGGTCTTGCGGCATGGGTTGACATCGATCAAGATAAAGCGTTCGGTATTTTCACACGTCTTCCAGAGCGTGAAGAGGTTGTTATTCCTGTTGAAGAACGTCTAATCGTCGAGCTTTACTCGAAATAATCATTAAAGAAAGGGCGTTTAGCATGAAAAAAATTAAGACATCACCGCTTCTTCCGAAAGAGTTTGTCGTCGAGCAAATCAGCGCGAACGAAGCGAATATCATCGCCTATCCGTTTGAAACCGGATTTGCGGTTTCACTCGCTCATCCACTTCGCCGCTTTTTGCTAAGCAGTTCGGTTGGATACGCACCGATCGGTATTAAAATTGAGGGTGCTAAGCATGAGTTTGACTCTGTGCGCGGTATGCTTGAAGACATTTCGGACTTCATTATTAATCTCAAAGGTATCCGTTTCAAATTAAAAAACGGTCTTAAAGAGAAAGAAATCACGTACAGTTTCGCAGGCCCTTGTGAAATTCATGGACGTGATTTGGATAATGATGATGTTGAAGTGGTAACGCCAAATGCATTTTTGGCAACGTTAAATGAAGATGCGACGTTAACTTTCACCGTAAAAATTCATCAGGGTATCGGTTATGCACCGAGTGAAGATGTACGGGATGTATTGGGTGATGGCTATATCGCACTTGATGCGTATTTTACACCGGTTCGCCGTGCAACATACGCTATTGAGAATGTATTGGTAGAAGATAACCCAAATTTTGAAAAAGTTGTTATTAATATTGTTACTGACGGACAAATCTCTCCAGTAGATGCGTTTAAAAATTCATTGGAAGTTATGTACGCACAAATGGCAGTATTTAACAGCGAAGTAAGCATTAAAACTCCTGCAACAGCTGAACGTAATGATGAGCATCCTGAACTTAAACGTTTGGGCGCACGTGTTGAAGAGCTTGGTTTAAGTGCACGTAGCTTCAATTGTTTGGATCGCTCAAACATCAAATACATTGGCGAAATCGTAATGATGAGTCAAAATGATTTGAAAGAAGTTAAAAACCTTGGTAAAAAATCGTTTGAAGAGATTTTAGAAAAAATCACTGAATATGGCTACACTGTAGGACAAGATATGGCTGATGAACTCATCAGTGCAATTAAAAAGAAAATCGAAGCTGAATAACTTAATTATTTAGCTTTTGGGCTTACTGCCGAAGTAAACCCAGTGTTAACGTAGATAAAGGGACAAGTTCCTTTATCGTCTAAAATAATAAAGAGGAAGTATCTCATGAGACATCGTCACGGATACCGCAAGCTAGGTAGAACGAGCGCACATCGTGAAGCTTTGTTGACTAACCTTAGCATTGCGTTGATTGAACACGGTAAAATTGAAACCACATTGATCAAAGCAAAAGAACTTCGTTCATTTGCTGAAAAATTGATTACAACAGCTCGTGCTGGTGATGCAAATGCTCACCGTGCTGTGTTTGCTGTATTACAAAATAAAGAGGCGACTAAATTATTACTTAATGAAGTTGCTCCTAAATATACTGAGCGTAACGGCGGATATACTCGTATCGTTAAAACGCGTATTCGTCGTGGTGATGCTACACCAATGGCGTACATTGAACTCGTATAACGAGTTCAATACCCCCCCCCTTAAATCGAGCTTCGCTCTAAAATTACCCTTTTCTCATTAGTGCATGTAAAGACCGTTTTTTATACTATATCGCTATATTTGAGCTTTTGAAGGTACTATAACCATGATTCCATTTAGTGATGAAGAATTAATGCAACCAGTTCGCAATTTAATTGATAAAATTCGTCCAACCCTTGCGCTAGATGGGGGAGACATAGCATTCTTAACCATAAAGAATGGAACAATATATGTACAATTACAAGGTGCGTGTATTGGATGTTCAAGTAGCGGTAACACATTGAAATATGGTGTTGAGCGACAATTACGTATGGATATTCATCCTGAATTGAACGTCATTAACGTACCTCAGGGTATGGAACATCAAATCGACGCATTATAATTTATAAAAAGAGCCGATATTAAGAAAATATTAGGAGGGATTACTGTGAAAACAATCAATTTATCTAAAACCCTCAAACAAGCTAACGAACTTTTTTTGGCGGGTCAATACCGTGAAGCATTACGAGATTATTCTTTAGCTCTTAAGGACAATCCTGATTCAAAAGAGGCTTACAACGGCGCCATTTTATCGGATATGGCAATGGGTGGTGAGAGTGCTGGTGAAGCACTTTTTGATTACTATACTATTTTGCGTAGTGAAGATGTTGAAACGGCTGACACGATTATTTCTGAAATTTTACAAACAATGGATGGAACACTTGATCAGTTATCAGGATTATTTGATGAAACGATGAATCAACGTTTAGCTTACGAAGACGGGATAATGTATACCGAGTTCAAAGAGTTGGTCCAAAACGAAAATGATTTTAACCGTATTTTTGAAAATATCATGTTTTCGACGCGTGTTATTATTACGGAAAAGGAAGATTTTGTTGATTTTTTGGATAATTTGATTGATCACGGATACAAAGAGATGGCGTTAAGCTATTTGGAAAGTGCTCTTGGTGTCTATCCAAATGATCGACAACTTCGCAATTTATTGCGCCGCTTAGCTAAGGGAAAAAGTATTGAAAATTGAGATTACAGGTCAGCCTTATCGCTACATAAGTGAGAATTCAAGCGATTGCAGTAGTGAATGTGCTTTTTTACTGACAAAACAAAACGAAAAGTACAAAGCAGATGCATTAGACAAGGGTGCACATTCTCTTATTTCTCCTGATGAGTGTTGGGATCTTTTTGGGTTGGATCGTCTTTGTGTGATCGGTATTACCGGCACAAATGGCAAAACGACAACCGCAAGCGCTATTTATTCGCTTTTATTGGATTTGGGCCATAAAGTGGCAATGCAGGGAACGCGCGGCTTTTTTATGAATGATGCTCCCATTGAGGGAAAAACACTGACAACACCGACCGTGCTTAATACCTTTCGACACATGATGCATGCTATAGAGCAAGGGTGTATCTATTTTGTTATGGAAGTAAGTTCACATGCTATTGAGCAAGAACGGATTGCTGGCATAACATTCGGTCTTAAAATTCTTACCAATATCACGCAAGATCACCTTGATTATCATGCGAGTATTGAAGAATATATCAGAATTAAAAATCTTTTTTTCCAAGATGAAACAAAAAAATTAATCAATAAAGATGAGGCCAAGGCAGAATTCAATTTTAAAAATGCTTTTACTTACGGAATTGAAAATCCTGCTACTTACAAAATAATTGCCTATTCATTGAATAACGGTGTGAGCGGGATAATGAAACATTTTGAAGATCATGTTCCGTTTGTTACTTCATTGCACGGTTTCTTTAATCTCTATAATGTAACCGCTGCTTTTGCTGCGGTTCATTTGGTTACTGATGAGAGCTTAGAAAAAATTGCCGATGCCTTGGAAAATTTCGGTGGTGTCAGCGGACGGATGGAAGTTGTTAGCGAGTCACCCCTTGTGATTGTTGATTTTGCCCATACCCCTGATGGGATGGAACAGGTACTTAATGCGCTAAAAGAAAAAGAAGTTTTAGTCGTTTTCGGTGCCGGTGGTGATCGTGACCGTAGTAAACGCCCTATGATGGGACGCGTTGCAAGCAACTACGCGAAGAAAGTATATGTTACCAGTGACAATCCACGTTTTGAGGACCCTGATTTAATTATTGAAGATATTTTGAGAGGGATTGAAGATCGTTCTAATGTTTTTGTAGACGTTAATCGTCGTAATGCTATAGGACAAGCTCTGCGCGATAGAACTGGTGATGAAGTGGTTTTGATATTGGGAAAAGGGGATGAAACCTCTCAAATTATTTACGATCAGCATCTCCCTTTTGATGATCGTGTAGTTGCTCGTGAGTTGTTAAAAGAGCTTTAAACCGATAAATTGCATACGAGAGCTTAATATGCACTAGTAGGATTTGGCTATAATACCGTCATTAATTTGCGGTGTAAAAGCACACTAATTTCAAGGATGTAGTAGATGGGTATCCCACAACCGGCGTTTTATATATTTAAATGTGAGCAAAGTTCTCCTCCAGGCATGCCAAAACCAAGCTGTGTTAATCCACAGACGCAGGATTTATTTCAACATTTAGCGCAGACTTTGATGCAAAAAGGTCTTATCGCAACCGTACAACCGATCCGTACATCATGTATGAATCGCTGTAATGTTGGTCCAATTATGTTGGTTGAACCTGGTCATGTTATGTACTCAGGGCTCACTAAAGAAAAAATCAATGAAATTATTGATCGTCATATCATCGGTGGCGAAGTGGTAGAAGAGTATGTTATCCCAGCAGAGTTATGGGATACAGCGATAACACCGGCTGAGATGATGAAGCAGATGGGACGCTAATCGATGTTGATCGAAATGCTCTACAGTAAAATTCACCGTGCAACCGTAACCGACGCTAATCTTAATTACGTCGGTTCCATCACGATTGACGAAGAACTTTTGGAAGCTTCTAAAATGCGTGTGGGTCAAAAAGTGGAAATTCTCAACATTAATAATGGTGAGCGGTTTTCGACCTACATTATACTTGGTGAGCGCGGCCAACGTGATATCTGCCTCAACGGTGCTGCGGCTCGTAAGGTGCATAAGGGTGATAAAATTATCATCGTTGCGTACGCTACGTACAATGATAGTGAACTCGAAAATTACAAACCTACAGTTGTATTGGTCGATGATGATAATGCTATCACTGACATAATCGAGAAGATATAAGCTCCCTCATGCTACTATTTCGCTAAAAAATAGTGGGGTAAACATGGAGCAGTTTGAAGCGTTTTTAGCAGCACACCTTCCTTCTGCTGCATCTTTTCACCCTCATTATGAAATTTCGTTGCATCAAATGCTCATTGGTGGCGGGAAGCGGTTTCGACCTGCTCTCCTTCTAGGAGTAGTTCGAGCCTATAACCCACTTTTGACGCAAAGTGCTTATCATGCTGCACTGGCGATTGAATTGCTTCATACGTACTCTTTGATTCATGACGATCTTCCGGCTATGGATAATGCTGATTTGCGTAGAGGACTTCCTACTCTTCACAAAACGTATGATGAAGTATGTGCTATTTTAGCAGGAGATGCACTCAATACTTATGCTTTTGAAGTACTCTCTAACGCTCCGTTTTCTGATCGGATTATTGTAAAATTGGTTCGTTCACTCTCATACAACGGAGGAGTAAATGGAATGGTTTTGGGACAGGCGATTGATTGTCATTTTGAAAATCAGCGCTTGGAATTAGAACAGGTCAAAATGCTCCATATTCATAAAACCGGAAAATTAATCGCTGCATCTTTACAGATGGGTGCTTTTATCATTGGACGTGATGACCTTGCAGGGATATTATATGATTTTGGGATTGATTTGGGATTACTGTTCCAAATTCAAGATGATATTTTGGATGTGACTCAAGATGAGATTCAAGCAGGTAAAACAACGAATAACGATCAAGCGAAAAACAGTTTTGTGACATTGCTTGGCTTCGAGAAAGCGATGGAAGAAGCTAATGTTTTAGCCGATAAGATTTCCCAACAAATGATGAGTTTTGATGAGAATTTGCAACGTGAATTGTCACCAACACTTAATCACTACATTAACCGACACAAGGACTAAACAATGAGTAATTCAATACGTCAGAAAATGGCTGATACAATCCGCTTTTTAGCGGCAGATATGGTTCAGCAAGCCAATTCAGGACATCCTGGTGCACCGATGGGGTTAGCGGATATCGCTGTTGTTCTCTCTGAACATTTAAACCATAACCCAAAAAATCCAAAGTGGCTTAACCGTGACCGTTTGGTTTTCTCCGGCGGACATGGGACGGGATTGATCTACTCTTTGTATTACCTATGGGGATACGGGTTGGAGATTGCGGATCTTAAAAACTTCCGTCAATTGGATTCTAAAACTCCGGGTCATCCTGAGTTTGGGCATACAGCAGGTGTTGAGATTACTACAGGGCCTTTGGGTCAGGGGATCGCCAATGCGGTTGGTTTTGCAATGGGATCCGCATACGTTGGTAACAAAGTAAACTCTGAAACGGCAGCACTGATTGATCATAATGTATATTGTTTGTGCGGTGATGGTGATTTGGAAGAGGGGATCAGTTACGAAGCGTGCTCTATCGCAGGTCACATGGGGCTGGATAATCTGGTATTGATTTATGATTCAAACCGTATTACGATCGAGGGGTCTACCGAGCTTAGTCTCAGTGAAAATATGCGGGATCGTTTCGAATCTCAAAATTGGGCCGTGCTCGAAATCGACGGACATAACTTTGATGAAATCGACAGTGCATTGACACAAGCCAAAACGATTAAGCGACCGGTATTGATTATCGCTAATACTGTTATCGCCAAAGGGGGCGGTAAAATGGAAGGGTCTCACCACGCACACGGTGCACCGTTGGGTCATGATGTGATCAAGACGGCTAAAATTGCGGCAGGATTTGATCCTGAAGCGACATTTACCGTCGATGCGGATGTGTTGGAGCGTTTCCGCTGTGCGATCGAAAAAGGGGACTTAGCAGAGCGCGAGTGGAATCACCGCATTAAAGAGCTTCCGTTAGTTGAACAAAACGAAGCGTATGAGCAGTTAATGAATCCTGATTTCGCTCGAATCCAATGGCCTAGTTTCGAAAAAGCCGATGCGACCCGTAATACTAATGGAATTATTCTAAACGCGATTGCCAAAGCAATTCCCGGGTTCTTAGGCGGATCGGCTGACCTTGGCCCCTCTAACAAAACGGAACTTGCTAATATGGGCGATTTCCCTAAAGGTAAAAATATTCATTTTGGTATCCGTGAGCACGCGATGGCCTCAATTACGAATGCGATGGCATTATACGGGCCGATTATGCCGTTTAGTGCAACCTTCTTTGTTTTCAGTGATTACCTCAAGCCCTCTGCCCGCATTGCGGCGTTGAGCGGTATTCAGCATTTCTTTATTTGGACGCATGACAGTATCGGTGTCGGTGAAGACGGTCCTACCCATCAGCCGATTGAGCATTTGAGTCAGTTTAGAGCGTTGCCGAATTTCTACGTCTACCGTCCGGCGGATGGTGTGGAAAATGTCAAATCTTGGCAAAAAGCTCTTTCGATGAAACACTCACCATCAGCCTTTGTCTGTTCACGCCAAAATCTTCCGCTTCTCCCTACTGCGGTTCACGGAGATGTGGAAAACGGCGGATACCTATTGGTAGAACGCAAAGATGCAACCGTTACCTTGATGGCATCAGGTTCTGAAGTTGGTTTGGCAATTGAATCTGCCGAACTCCTCTCCTCTCGCGGAATTGCCGCTAACGTTGTGAGCGTCCCTTGTTTTGACTTGTTATTGGAACAGCCTCAAACTTATATCGATACTATTATTAAACCAGACACGAAAAAGATTGCGATTGAAGCGGCACGTGGGTTAGAATGGTACCGTTTTGCTGATACAGTAGTTGCCATGGTGGGGTTCGGTGCGAGTGCACCGGCCGATAAACTGTTTGAGAAATTTGGGTTTACTGCGGAAGCCGTTGCGGCAAAAATCTAATGCAGGACTCTCCTGAATATTTAGAGAAGAAGCGTTTTTTTGATTCGCTGATTACTTTGTACGGCCGCAACGTCGCGGTCGAAGTATTGCGAGATGATGCGGTACAGATCCATAAGCTTCATCTCTCCAAAAGCAACCGCACCGATGAGACGATTGAAGAGATTATGGCGTTAGCCGAGATGCGTGGTGTGGAGATCAAATACCATACCAAAGAGTCGTTATCCCGTATCTCAAAAAACAGTGCTCAGGATCAAGGGGTTGCGATTGATGTCGTGAGCCAAAACTACCGTAGTGCCTCCAATATTGCGACCGATTTACCGGATTCGTTTCGTCTTTTAGCTCTCGATGGGATTAATAACCCTCAAAATTTGGGGATGATTGTCCGATCCGCTGCCGCCAGTCGAATTGATGGGATTGTATTACCGCGCCGAAACAGCACCAAACTCTCCCCTTTGGTGATGAAAGCCTCAGCGGGGACATTGTTTAAAATACCGATCTATTATTGTGAAGATTTGTCTGAGATATTGGGACTGAAAGATACGGCAATTATTACCCTCTCATCGCATGCCAAAGAAGATATTCATACATTGAAAATTCCGCCTCGGGCTATTTTTGTGTTAGGTAATGAATCCGAAGGGGTCAGTGATGCGGTGATGCGTGCTTCTACTCACAGCGTATCGATAGAAATGCATCGCGGAGTGGAGTCCCTCAATGTTGCCGTAACGGCAGGGATTGTCAGCTTTCTACCATAAGGGTATAAGGTCGGCGGATATCTTCGACCACTTCACCGACGCTCATGTGCCGGCTTTTCCGCAAAAATTCTCGCCCCTGAAAAAATATTAGCACTGTCGGAATAGTAAAAACGGTAAAATGGGATGCGATTTCAGGGGTTTCTGAGATGTCGATACTCTCAATGACAAAAGAGGGGAAATTCTCCATAATGGCTTCGGTCAGTTTGGGTTTTAGGGCATGGCAGACGTTACAAGTGGGTGCGCTAAAATAGAGCATGACCGCATCATTTGTGTTTAGGGTTTGGTTGAGTAGTTCTAAGGTTTGCATAAAAGGATTATAATGAAATTCAGTCGTGCTTATGTTGAAATAACCAATGTTTGCGGACTCTCATGCAGTTTTTGCCCTCCGAAAACAAAACCGTCCACAACGATGGAACTCCCATTTTTTAAAAAAGTAGTCGAAGAGTTATCCTCTTATACGGATGAAATTGCGCTCCATGTGATGGGTGATCCAATGGTGCTGAGTAATCTTGCTGAATATTTGGATATTGCACGAAGTAGCGGACTAAAAGTGATGATCACCACTAGCGGATTTTATCTCGATGAGGTACGGCGATCAGCATTATTTCACCCTGCTTTGCGTCAAGTGAACATCTCACTCAACAGTTTCAATAAAAACAGTGTTTCTCGAATGTTTGAAAGCTATATGGAGCCTATTTTAGAGCTGTGTAATGAGAAGCTTTCCAATAACGGCGATTTTTTTATCAATCTAAGAGTTTGGAATTTGGATAAGGAGGGGAGCGAAGCCCTTTTCAATGCAAAATTGTTTGAGCTTTTGGAGAAACACTTTTCTTTTGAGACTGGGATGATTGCTTCGCAGATTAGCGGAGAGCGCCAATCGATTCGATTGGCCTCCAAAATACTGCTCCATTTTGATCGCTATTTTGAATGGCCGAATCTGGAGAATGCGATTGCAGGCGATGGCTACTGTCAAGGATTGAGCAAACAGATCGGGATTTTATCCGATGGTCGAGTTGTCCCGTGTTGTTTGGATTCGGAGGGGGTTATGGAGTTGGGTAACCTGAGGGAGACAAATTTGGGTAAAATTCTGATATCAAAACGCTCCTCCGACATAACCAACGGTTTTTCCAAAGGGATATGCAGCGAAGAGTTGTGTCAAAAGTGCTCCTACAAAGAGCGATTCACTATAAAGGAGCAAATGTGTCAGAAAATATACTAGAATCGATTAATAATCGTGTTGCCCTTTTTAATGAAGGTATTGACGAAAGCGTCCATATTTATGAGATTGCGAGTTTGCTTAAAAGCCTCCATGATGAAGATGAAGAACTTTACGGTCAAATTCTCGAAACACTTCCGCATGAGATTTTGGCAGAGGTTCTCCTTGAGATGCCTCAACAACACATGGAGGAAGCGTATGAGCAGTTAGGGGCTGAACATCTCGCAAGTTTGGCTTCTGAACTTGATACCGATGATGCCGCCGATTTGATTCAAAATATCGAAGAGGTGAATGAAGAACTGGCTGAAGAAGTCCTCTCCAAACTCTCAGATGATGACCGTGCTACGATCGAAACGCTTATCTCGTATGAAGATAATGAAGCGGGCGCATACATGCAGACCGAGCTTTTTGAAACACGCGCCGATGAGAGTGTCGGAGATTCGATCAAACGTCTTCGTGCCATGAAAGCCGATGAACTGATCGACAACGTCCATCAGGCTTTTGTCGTGGATAAACATCGCCGCCTAATCGGAGCAATTTTATTGGAGGATTTAATCCTTCATGAATCGGATGAACTCTACGGAGAGATTATGCATGATGGGCACAATACGGTCCATGTGCATGCGCATGATGATATTTATGATGTTGTTGAAGTATTCGCCAACTATAACCTCAATACCCTTGCGGTTGTGGATGAAAATCAAATTCTTTTAGGGCGTATTACTGCTGATGATATCCATGACGTTATGGAAGAGCGGGCGACCGAACAGATTTACCACATGGCAGGGGTAAACGAAGAGGCAGAAGATGATGAAGAGTTTTGGAGTATCGGAAAAACCCGTGCGATTTGGCTAGGCATCAATCTCTTAACAGCGATAGCAGCATCCGTTGTCATTGGAATGTTTGATGCAACGATTGAAGCGATTGTCGCTTTGGCTATTTTAATGCCGATCGTTGCTTCGATGGGGGGAAATGCGGGAACGCAAACCTTGACCGTTACGGTTCGTAAGATTGCTTTGGGTGAGATTGAAGGAAAAGAGGCTTATGCTACCGTTAAAAGAGAGGTATTATTGGCTCTTTTTAATGGGGTTATTTTTTCTATTCTTATTGGTTTGGTAGCTTATTTATGGTTTAAAATCCCATTGCTTGGCCTAGTAATTGCATTATCGATGATTATTAATCTTTTCTTTGCGGGGTTTTTCGGTACTATTATCCCTTTGGGGCTTCGTCGTGCCGGTATTGACCCGGCAATAGGTTCGACCGTTATTTTAACTACCGTTACCGACGTAGTTGGATTTTTGAGCTTTTTAGGGCTCGCAACACTTATATTACTTTAAAAGGATAGACCCTTGGATAGGCGGATACGCTATTTTATTGAAGACTACTGGGATATCTTTATCGGTATCACAGCCATCGCACTTGCATTTATCTATCATTCACAGAATGACTCTCTTATGGCCACAATCTTTGCGGCTATTGGTATTGCAGCTCTTTCATTAACGGTTGCCGAAGTGGCAGATATTCTCTCAGAGCGCCTCCAAGAACCTTATGGTAGTTTTGTACTCACCTTTAGTGCCGTTGCGGTAGAGATTATTCTCCTTTATGTCATTTTATTAGAAGTTAAACACTCTCCAGAAGTATTAGAGACGGTCAAGGGGGGGATAATCTCTGCGGTTATTGTTGATTTGAATGTACTCCTTGGGCTTGCAGTATTTTTGGGGGGACTTGCCTATACACAGCAACAACACAACAAAGAGACCTCCAGTGCGTACAGCACAGTCTTATTCGTTGCTTCTAGTGCGTTATTGGTTCCGGGATTATTGAGCCATACCGAACATGGAAGTGAATCTTTAACACAAGTGAGCCATTTAATAGCGGGGGTATTGCTCCTTTTTTACATTATTATTTTTATTTTTCAAACTCGTACACACACCCATTTTTTTAAAGCAACGGCTCGTAGTCGTTTTTTCCGTTTGAAACGAAAACTCCAAGAGGAAGAGGACGCAGAGATTGATGAAAATGAAACCAGTGATTATATCTTTGAGCATTTGAGTACTCCTGTTAACTTCGCTGCTATTTTTGGTTTTATCGGTATTATCGCTTTTGGGGCAGAGATCTTTGCCGGAGAAGGGGTTTATCTCGCTAAAGAGTATGGTATCTCTGCAGGATTGGCGGGGCTTGTTATTGCCATTATCAGTGTTTCTCCTGAAATATTTACAGCAGTGCGTGCCGCACGTAACGATCAAATTCAGCGCGTTGTTAATATCGCCATGGGAGCGTCTACTGTATCGATTATACTAACGGTTCCTATTTTGATGATGTTGGCATATATGTCTGGGATAAATCTTACCCTCGATTTTAACCCGCTTCAAATAGGAGCATTACTTTTAACTATTCTCTTGGTATGGAAAACGACGGATGAGGGTGAGACCAACTATTTCGAGGGGGCGTCACACATGATGTTCTTCCTCAGTTATGCTATTATCGCGGCTTATTACTGATGATTATACTCTTTTCACCTAGCGAAGGGAAACGGGAGGGGGGAACGTTCCCTGCTCTCACTCAACAAAGCCTTATTTTCCCCGAACTTTATTCCAAACGTTTTGAAGTATTGCGGCAGTATGAGTTACTGATCCAAAACGGGAGCGACGAAGATCTTTATGAGCTTTTTGGAATCAAAGATCCACAAATATATAGCCGTTATCGCAAATCACTTACCTCCACTGCAACGATGAAAGCGATTGAACGCTATGATGGGGTAGCATATGATTATCTCGATTACTTCCATTTAAGTTTGGAAGCTAAAACCTACATTGATACACACACGATACTCTTTTCCAATCTTTTTGGTCCACTGAAAGCTTCTGATCTGATTCCCGATTATAAACTTAAACAAGGCTCATCGATCGGAGAATTTATACCCGATAAACATTACAAAAAGCATTTCAGTGCCGCTTTGGATGCAATAATCGCAGATAATGAGGTACTAGATTTACGTGCAGGGTATTACGATAAATTTTATATACCCATAAAACCGATAGTTACATTGAAATTTCTCAAAAATGGTAAAGTGGTAAGCCATTGGGCAAAAGCGTATCGTGGAATCATTTTACGTGAAGTAGCCAGCAATCAGATACATTCTATCGATGAACTTTTAGGACTTAATATCAAGGGGCTAATAGTAGAAGAAATCCTCCAAAGCAAAAAGAAAAAAGAGGTCATTTATTCAATTGTTTGAGTTTCTTCCAAATGGGCTTGACATTTTAGGAAAGAGTGTATATAATTTCGGCTCCATTTCACCAATGCCGGCATAGCTCAGTTGGCTAGAGCAATTGATTTGTAATCAATAGGCCCGGGGTTCAAATCCTCGTGCCGGCACCATTGAATGAAATCGGAACGCATTACATTTATCAGTGTTAGACCAGATTATGGCCGTGGTGAGATACTCAAGTGGCCAACGAGGGCAGACTGTAAATCTGCTGATTTTTATCTTCGAAGGTTCGAATCCTTCTCTCACCACCATCTGCGGGAATAGCTCAGTTGGCTAGAGCGTCAGCCTTCCAAGCTGAATGTCGCGAGTTCGAGTCTCGTTTCCCGCTCCACTGGGAGCTGAAGTATACATTTCATAATTACTACTTCATCATTACCTTAAAACGTAAAATAGTTTTTAAGCTTCCAAAATACATATATCATTGTTTTATGCTCACGTGGCTCAGGGGTAGAGCACTTCCTTGGTAAGGAAGAGGTCGGCGGTTCAAATCCGCTCGTGAGCTCCAGTAATAATATTGTAATTTTTTTTGAAAGCTTGAAAGCTATTTCAGCTGTTTTTTGGTATAATTCCAAATTCATTTACACATTCAGTCGGAGGACACTATGGCAAAAGAGAAATTTGAACGTACAAAACCACATTGTAACATCGGTACAATCGGTCACGTCGACCACGGTAAAACTACATTGACTGCAGCAATCACAGCTGTACTTGCGGTAACAAACGGCGCAAAAATGATGGATTACGATGCAATCGATAATGCACCAGAAGAGCGTGAGCGCGGTATTACCATCGCTACTTCACACGTTGAGTACGAAACAAACAATCGTCACTATGCACACGTTGACTGTCCTGGACATGCCGACTATGTTAAAAACATGATTACCGGTGCTGCTCAAATGGACGGCGCTATTCTTGTTGTTTCTGCAGCGGATGGCCCAATGCCACAAACACGTGAGCACATCCTTCTTTCTAAACAAGTTGGTGTTCCATACATCGTTGTTTTCATGAACAAAGAAGATATGGTTGATGACGAAGAACTTCTTGAACTTGTTGAGATGGAAATTCGTGAACTTCTTGATATGTACGATTTCCCTGGTGATGATACTCCAATCGTTGCTGGTTCAGCTCTTCGTGCACTTGAAGAGGCAAAAACTGGTACTCTTGGTGAGTGGTCAGCAAAAATCCAAAAGCTTATGGCTGAGGTAGATGCTTATATCCCACAACCAATCCGTGAAACAGATAAAGATTTCTTGATGCCGGTAGAGGACGTTTTCTCTATCTCTGGTCGTGGAACTGTTGTTACTGGTCGTATCGAACGTGGTACAATCAAAATCGGTGAAACTATCGAGATCGTTGGTATCCGTGACACTCAAACAACAACTGTAACAGGTGTTGAGATGTTCCGTAAAGAGATGGAAATGGGTGAAGCGGGTGACAACTGTGGTCTTCTTCTCCGTGGTACTAAGAAAGAAGATGTTGAGCGTGGACAAGTTCTTTGTAAACCTAAATCAATCACTCCTCACACAAAATTTGAGGCTGAGATTTATGTATTAAGCAAAGAAGAGGGTGGACGTCATACTCCATTCTTCAACGGTTACCGCCCACAATTCTATGTTCGTACAACTGACTGTACAGGTGCTATCACCTTACAAGAAGGTACTGAGATGGTTATGCCTGGTGATAACGTGAAAATCAATGCTGAATTGATTCACCCGATCGCTATGGAAGAGGGTACTCGTTTTGCTATCCGTGAAGGCGGACGTACTGTCGGCGCTGGGGTTGTTTCTAAAATCCTTGCATAATTTTCCCCAACCCTCGGGTTGGAATCATAAGGTAAAACATGCGTGAAAATATCCATTTAGCGTGTGAAAAGTGCACTCGTCGTAACTATCACACCACTAAAAATAAAAAAACTCATACTGAAAAATTTTCAGTACGTAAGTTTTGTAAATTTTGTCGTGAACACACGATTCATAAAGAAGCAAAACTTTAAGTTGTTTCCCCTCGGGGATTCTTAGTATTTATAGGTCAGTAGTTCCAATGGTAGAGCGCCGGATTCCAAATCCGATTGTTGGGGGTTCGAATCCCTCCTGACCTGCCACCCATTTTCTACTAATGATGCTTACGAGCTTTATTCGTTGGAAATGTCCAGAGGATACAATAAATGAAAAACACATTCAGTCAAACCATTCACAATGCGAAAATGGAACTTGCAAAAGTTATTTTCCCAACTAAACCACAGGTTAAACAGGCATTTATAGCGGTTATTGCTGTGGTTACCTTTGTGGTATTGTTTTTAGCATTAGTTGATTTTATTATGTCTTCGACCGTTTCGGCAATTTTGAGTTAAGGAAAAAATATGGCACATCTTTGGTACTCAATTCAAACCTATGCCGGTAGTGAGCGCAGTGTTAAAGCCGCTATCGAAAATATCATTGCCGAAAATAACCTTCAAGAGGTAATTACCGAAGTAATCGTCCCAACAGAAGATGTTATCGAAGTAAAAAACGGTAAAAAGAAAATTACGGAACGTTCACTCTACTCAGGATACGTTTTTGCAAATATGGATCTTAGTATTGATTTACAGCACCGAATCCAATCGCTTCCCCGCGTAGCAGGATTTATCGGTGAATCAAATAAACCGACTCCCCTTAGCGACAATGACATTGCCGTTATCTTGGATCGTGTAACGAACCGTTCGGCTCCGAAACCGAAAGTATTCTTCGACAACGGAGAGATGGTTCGTATCGTAGACGGGCCGTTTGCGAACTTCACCGGTACAGTCGATGAATACGATCTTGAACACGGCACGTTGAAACTCAATGTTTCTATCTTCGGACGCAGTACTCCGGTAGATATATCGTACACGCAAGTCGAAAAAATAATTTAATCTCAAAAAAAGGAAGCACAAATGGCAAAGAAAATTACGGGCTACATCAAGTTGCAAGTACAAGCCGGCGCGGCTAATCCAGCCCCTCCGGTTGGACCAGCACTCGGTCAACGTGGTGTTAACATCATGGAATTTTGTAAGGCGTTCAACGAGCGTACAAAAGATAAGGCAGGTTTTAAACTCCCTGTTGTTATTACTGTATATGCGGACAAAACGTTTTCATTCATCACAAAACAGCCTCCGGCATCTGCTCTCATCATGAAAGCGGCTGGTCTTAAAAAAGGGACTGATAATCCGATGAAAAACAAAGTGGGTAAAATCACTAAAGCTCAATTGATGGAAATCGTTAAGCAAAAAATTCAAGACATGAACACAGATGACATCGATGCAGCAGCTGCTACAATCGCTGGTTCTGCACGTTCAATGGGTGTTGATATCGTAGATTAATTTCTACACTACTCTTCGACCGCAAAGAGGCTAAATCTTGCGGCAGATTCTAATATTGGAGAATTCAAATGGCTGGAAAACGCTACAAACAACTTAGTGAAAAAATTGATATGGCTAAAAGCTATTCTGTTGCGGATGCTGCGGCATTCGTAAAAGAGCTTAAATCAGCAAAATTCGACGAAACCGTTGAAATTGCACTTAATCTTGGTGTTGACCCACGTCACGCTGACCAAATGATCCGTGGTGCCGTTGTACTTCCTCACGGCACAGGAAAAGTGGTTCGCGTTGCGGTTTTCGCAAAAGGTGCAAAAGCGGATGAAGCAAAAGCTGCCGGTGCTGATATCGTCGGAAGCGATGATTTGGTTGAGCAAATCAAAGCGGGTAACATCAACTTCGATATCGTTGTTGCTGCACCGGACTGTATGGGTCTCGTTGGTCAAGTAGGACGTATCCTCGGGCCAAAAGGGATGATGCCGAATCCTAAAACAGGAACGGTTACAGCAGATATCGCAAAAGCGGTTGCGAATGTTAAAGGCGGACAAGTAAATTTCCGTGTTGATAAAAAAGGGAACATCCATGCCGGTATCGGTAAAGTGAGTTTCGATACTGATAAAATTGAAGAAAATATTAAAGCATTCGTTGGTGCAATCAACCGTGCTAAACCATCAACGGCAAAAGGTCGTTACATCAAAAATGCAGCATTGTCTCTCACAATGAGTCCTGCAATTAAATTCGAAACACAAGAGTTATTGGATATCCGTTAATCACTCTTGAATGATGAAGCATCGCTTCGTCTTTATCTTATGGACTGAAGACAGTAGGGGGCTTACGCCTTAATCAGAACTATCTGCCCCGCTTGAAGTTGTTATGTCTGGAAAGGAGAAACTATGAATAAATCACAGAAATCTGAGATTGTTAGTACTCTAACTAATGAGTTCAAATCTTCTGCAGCAGTTATTATGTGTGACTATCGCGGTTTAGCAGTGTCTGAACTCGAAGCGCTTCGTAAAATTGCACGTGAAAAAGAGACAAAAGTTCAAGTTATTAAAAATACACTTGCTACTATCGCTTTGAACAACGCAGAAATGAGCGGCATCGAAATTAAAGATACTAATATCTTTGTTTGGGGAGCTGACGCTATCGCTGCTTCTAAAACAGCGGTAGATTTCGCAAAAGCAAATGATAAATTTGTTATCCGAACAGCGTACATTGACGGTGAAGCCGCTGATGAGACGAAAGTTCGTGCATTTGCAACCCTACCGGGACGTGAAGAGTTGCTTGGAATGTTGGCATCTGTATGGATGGGACCAGTTCGCAACTTTACAATCGGACTCGATGCGCTTAAACGTAAAAAAGAAGAAGAAGCAGCGTAATTGTTGCTTTGAAAAACCGCTGATAAAAATATCGGCATAAAAAATAAAAATTCCAATAGGAGAATACTATGGCTGTTACAAAACAAGACGTACTTGAGTTTATCTCAAATCTTTCTGTCCTCGAGCTTTCTGAGCTTGTAAAAGAATTCGAAGAAAAATTCGGAGTATCTGCTCAACCGGTAGCGGTTGCTGGTGCTGCTGTTGTTGCAGAAGCTGCAGAAGAAAAAACTGAATTTGATGTTATCTTGAAAGACGGTGGTGAGAAAAAAATCAACGTAATTAAAGTAGTACGCGCAATGACAGGTCTTGGTCTTAAAGAGGCTAAAGATGCTGTTGAAGGTGCCCCTACAACAATCAAAGAAGGTATCTCTAAACAAGATGCCGAAGCAGCGAAAAAAGAGCTTGAAGAAGCTGGCGCTGCCGTCGAAATCAAATAATCATATTTTGATAGGAGGCTTTTGCCTCCACCTCCCACAGGGCACTTTACGAAGCGGGTTTTTAACCTCTTCGTAAAGTGCCCATACGTCGTTATAGACTCAAGGACGCTTGAGTCATAGACTTTGCACTTATCCCTATGGGATCAAAAACTTCGATTGAGGTAGCCTATGTTAAACACTCTTCACTCCGGAAACCGCTTACGCGTTGATTTCGCGAAAACCCCCCAGCAAATTGAAGTACCGAATTTATTACAACTTCAACAAAGTTCTTATGAATCATTTTTGATGTTAGATCAGAAAGATCGTACCAAAAGCGGTATTGAGCGCGTATTCCAATCGGTATTCCCGATTCATGATTCACAAAACCGTCTCTCTCTTGAATATTTGGGTTCTGAAGTAGGACGCCCAAAATATACCGTACGTGAATGTATGGAACGTGGTTTGACATACTCAGTATCATTGCGTATGAAAACACGTCTTATGATATGGGATCGTGACGAAAACACCAAAGAAAAAACCGGTGTCAAAGATATCAAAGAGCAGACAATTTTTATTCGTGATATCCCTTTAATGACAGAGCGCACTTCGTTTGTTATTAATGGTGTAGAACGTGTTGTTGTTAATCAGCTTCACCGCTCTCCAGGGGTTATCTTCAAAGAAGAAGAATCAACTACTGCCGGAAGCAAAATGATCTTTACCGGTCAAATTATCCCTGACCGCGGTTCATGGCTCTATTTTGAGTACGATCCGAAAGATATTCTTTATATGCGTATCAATAAACGCCGTAAAGTACCGGTTACGATTATGTTCCGTGCACTCGGGTATAGCAAACAAGATATTCTAAAAATGTTCTATCCATTGCAAAAAATTCGTCTTGAAGAAAACAAATATTTAATGGATTTTGATCCTGAACAATTTGCCGGTCGTCTTGATTATGACTTGATTGACAGCGATGGTAAATTATTGGTTGCTGCTGGCAAGCGTCTTTCGGCTAAAAAAGCGGAGAAATTGATCTCTGAGGGTGTTAAGGCAATTCAATACCCGATCGAAACATTGATTGAACGTCATTTAGCGGAACCAATCATCGATGCGGTTACCGGTGAAGTAATGTTCGACACTATGGCACAGCTTGATGAGAGTAAACTTAAAAAAATGATTGAAGCAGGTGTTAAAGAGTTTGTTATTGCAAATGACCTTGCAGAAGGGCACGATAGCTCTATTATCAATGCATTTGCTGCGGATACCGATTCTTTGAAATTACTCCGTCAAACTGAAATTATCGAAGATGAAAATGATCTTGCGGCGATTCGCATTTACAAAGTAATGCGCCCCGGTGAGCCAGTAACGAAAGAAGCGGCAAAAGTTTTTGTTAATCAACTTTTCTTTGATCCTGAACGTTATGATCTTACACGTGTTGGTCGTATGAAAATGAATCATAAACTCGGGTTGAATATTCCTGAGTACGTTACTGTCTTGACTAACGAAGACATTATCAATACGGTTAAATACGTTATTAAAGTTAAAAATGGCCAAGGTCACATTGATGATCGTGACCATCTCGGGAACCGTCGTATCCGTTCAATCGGCGAGTTGCTTGGAAACGAGTTACACAACGGTTTGATCAAAATGCAAAAAGCGATCAAAGATAAACTCTCAACAATGAGCGGACCGACCACTGAGTTGATGCCGCATGATTTGATCAACTCAAAAATGATCACATCTACCATTATGGAGTTTTTCAGCGGCGGACAATTATCACAATTTATGGACCAAACGAATCCGTTGTCGGAAGTTACCCATAAACGTCGACTTTCAGCTCTCGGAGAGGGTGGTCTCGTAAAAGAGCGTGCCGGATTTGAAGTACGTGACGTTCACCCGACTCATTACGGTCGTATCTGTCCGATTGAGACTCCTGAGGGACAAAACATCGGTTTGATCAATACGTTGGCAACCTATTCAAAAGTTAATGAGCACGGATTTATTGAGGCTCCATATAATGTTGTTAAAGACGGTGTGGTAACAAGTGAAGTAGTCTATTTGACTGCGACTCAAGAAGAAGGAAAAGTAATTGCTGCGGCATCAAGCCGTGTTGATGACAAAGGTAATTTCCTCGATGATCTGGTTGAAACACGCCAAGATGGTGAGTATCCTTTGGTTTCTCCAAAAGAGTGTGAGCTTCGTGACTTGACACCACACATGGTTGTCGGTGTTGCGGCAAGTTTGATTCCTTTCTTGGAACACGATGATGCGAACCGCGCTCTAATGGGGTCGAACATGCAACGTCAAGCGGTACCGTTATTGCGTCCTGAAGCACCTATGGTCGGAACAGGGGTTGAAAAACTTGTTGCTCGTGATTCATGGGAGTGCGTAAAAGCTGAGCGTAGCGGAGTTGTTGAGAAAGTTGACTCTAAACACATTTATGTGATGGGTGAAGATGAAGACGGAACGTTTATCGATTACTATCCGTTGCAGAAGAATCTTCGTACCAACCAAAATACGACGTTCTTACAAAAACCGATCGTTAAACAAGGGCAATTGGTTACTAAAGATCAAATCATCGCGGATGGTCCGAACATGGATCAGGGTGAGTTGGCACTCGGTATCAATGCACTCGTTGCGTTTATGCCGTGGAACGGATACAACTTCGAGGATGCTATCGTTATGTCTGAGCGTATGATCCGCGAAGATGCATTTACCTCGGTTCATATCTATGAAAAAGAGGCGGAAGCACGTGAACTCAAACACGGTGTCGAAGAGATTACTCGTGATATCCCGAACGTTCGGGATGATGAACTTTCACATCTTGATGAGAGCGGTATCGTTAAAATCGGTACCTATGTTCAAGGTGGAATGATCCTCGTTGGTAAAGTTTCACCAAAAGGTGAAGTTAAACCGACTCCGGAAGAGCGTTTGTTACGTGCTATCTTCGGTGAAAAAGCGGGTCACGTTGTCAATAAATCACTCTACTGTACGCCAAGTATGGAAGGGGTTGTTGTCGACGTTAAAGTGTTCACTAAAAAAGGATACGATAAAGATCCTCGTACTTTAGAACTTGAAAAAGCTGAACGTGATGAACTTGAACGCGAACATTATGATCGTCTTCTCATGATCGACAAAGAAGAGATGCTACGCATTATTTCACTTTTGACAAAATACCCATTACTCACTGATGTAAGTATCAATGGTAATGAGTACAAAGCGGGTGAAAATGTCAAAGCAGATGATCTTAAAGAGGTTAACCGTTTTGCGATGAATAATGTCGTTAAAGCATTTAGTGACGATATTCAAGAGAAATACAACCAAACGAAAAACCATTTCCAAAAAGAGAAGAAAAAATTCCGTGACGAACATGAAGAAAAACTCTCTATCTTGGAAAAAGACGACATCCTCCCTAACGGTGTTGTTAAATTCGTAAAAGTTTATATCGCAACCAAACGCAAACTCAAAGTCGGTGACAAAATGGCGGGACGTCACGGGAACAAAGGTATCGTTTCGATCATTGTTCCTCAAGTTGATATGCCGTACATGGCAAATGGTCGTTCGGTCGACGTTTGTTTGAATCCACTCGGGGTTCCGTCTCGTATGAATATCGGGCAAATCCTTGAGATGCACCTTGGTATGGTTGGGAAAGAGCTTGGGTTCCAAATCCAAGATATTTTCGAAGCAAAACAAAAAGAGTTTATTGGTGACCTTCGTGCAAAAATGATCTCTTTCGCAGACGTAGCGGGTCTTATGAATGCTGCAAAAGTACTCGGTGAAATGGATGATCAAACTCTCCTTGGGTATGCTCAGGATTGGTCAAAAGGGGTTAAGTTTGCTACTCCTATTTTCGAAGGGGTAACCGAAGCTGAATTCGCAAAACTCTTTGAATTAGCTAAACTTGACGCTGATGGAAAAATGGTATTGTTCGACGGTAAAACGGGCGATCAGATGAAAGAACGCGTTAACGTCGGTTACATGTATATGCTTAAACTTCATCACTTGGTTGATGAGAAAGTACATGCTCGTTCAACTGGACCATACTCTCTTGTTACTCAACAACCGGTCGGTGGTAAAGCACTCTTCGGCGGACAGCGTTTCGGGGAGATGGAAGTATGGGCACTTGAAGCATACGGTGCTTCTGCCGTTCTTAAAGAGATGTTGACGATTAAATCGGATGACGTTGATGGACGTGTACGTGCGTACAAAGCAATTACGAAAGGTGAAAGTGTACCGCCATCCGGTATCCCTGAAACATTATTCGTATTAACGAAAGAGCTCCAATCATTGGCGCTCGATATTGAGATTTTTGACGAGGTGGATGACAATGAGTAAATTAGTACCGGTTGCCGTAACGGAAGAGAATCGCCCAGTCGATATTAAACAAATCCAATTTCGACTCGCGTCTCCTGAGAGAGTTCTCTCATGGAGTCACGGTGAAGTTAAAAAACCAGAAACCATCAACTATCGTACCCTTAAACCGGAACGTGACGGATTATTTTGTGCCAAAATTTTCGGACCGGTTCGTGATTACGAATGTTTGTGCGGAAAATACAAAAAAATGCGTTATAAAGGTGTCATTTGTGAAAAATGTGGTGTTGAAGTAACATCGGCAAAAGTTCGCCGTACCCGTATGGGACACATTGATCTTGTTACTCCGGTTGCACATATTTGGTATGTTAGTTCACTTCCAAGCCGTATCGGAACACTCCTCGGCGTGAAAATGAAGGACCTTGAGCGCGTATTGTATTACGAAGCGTACATCGTTAAAAGCGGTGGAGAAGCATATTACGATGGTGAGCAAACATCGTCGGTTCTTAAATACGATGTCTTGAACGAAGAGCAATACCGTACATTGGTACAACGTTACGGAGACAGTGGTTTTTCTGCAGAGATGGGTGGATCAGCGGTTCGTGAATTGTTGAATGAACTTGATCTAGTTGATCTCTTCTCTTCACTTAAAGAAGAAGTAGCAGGGACTAACTCGGAAGCAAAACGTAAAACTATCATTAAACGTTTGAAAGTTATTGAATCCTTCTTGAATTCAGGTAATAATCCTGCGTGGATGATGCTTACCGCATTGCCGGTTTTGCCTCCTGAACTTCGTCCGTTGGTAAGTTTGGATGGTGGAAAATTCGCGGTATCTGATGTCAATGACCTCTATCGTCGTGTTATCAACCGTAATCAACGTCTTAAACGTCTTATTGAACTCGAAGCACCGGAAATTATCGTACGTAACGAAAAACGTATGTTGCAAGAAGCAGTAGATGCTTTGTTTGACAATGGTCGTCGTGCGAACGCTGTTAAAGGTGCAAATAAACGTCCGTTGAAATCTCTCTCTGAGATCATCAAAGGTAAACAAGGGCGTTTCCGTCAGAATCTACTTGGTAAACGTGTTGACTTCTCGGGACGTTCGGTCATCGTTGTTGGACCAAACCTTCAAATGGATCAATGCGGATTGCCGAAACAAATGGCATTGGAGCTTTTCAAACCTCATTTGATCGCAAAACTCGAAGATAAAGGGTATGCGACTACCGTGAAAGCGGCGAAAAAAATGATCGAAGAGAAAACCAATGAAGTTTGGGAATGTCTTGCAGAGATCGTTGAGGGTTATCCGATTATGCTTAACCGTGCACCGACGTTGCATAAACTCTCGATCCAAGCGTTTCACCCGAAACTGATCGACGGTAAAGCAATCCAATTGCATCCTCTCGTTTGCGCCGCTTTCAATGCGGACTTCGACGGTGACCAAATGGCGGTTCACGTTCCTCTTTCAGCTGAAGCGATTGCAGAATGTAAAGTATTGATGCTCTCATCGATGAACATTTTGCTTCCTGCATCGGGTAAAGCGATTGCAACACCTTCACAAGATATGGTCTTGGGTCTTTATTATCTGACTCTTGGCAAAAATGATGTTAAAGGGTCAAATAAACTTTTCAGCTGTGTTGATGAGATTATGATTGCATTAGAGCATAATGCACTTGATTTACATGCAAAAGTTCGTACTCGTGTCGATGGACGTGTGATTCACACCACTGCAGGGCGTATGATTTTACAAGCAATCTTGCCATCGTTCGTTCCAGCAGAGCTTTGGAATGTTGTGATGAAAAAGAAAAATATCTCTATCCTTGTTGACTACGTCAATAAACATGGTGGAATTGCAGTAACTGCTGGGTTCTTGGATGATTTGAAAAACCTTGGTTTCAAATATGCGACTAAATCAGGGGTTTCAATTTCTATTACTGACATTATTATCCCTGAAATGAAAGCAGGATTGATTGTTACCTCTAAAAACCGTGTTAAAGAGATCCAAAAACAGTTCGAAGCGGGTCTATTGACCGAGCAAGAACGTTATAACAAAATTATTGACGTTTGGACGGATACTAATAATACCGTTGCTGGCGGAATGATGGAGCTGATTCAAAATGATAAAGACGGGTTTAACTCCATCTTTATGATGGCAGACTCTGGAGCGCGGGGATCTGCGGCTCAAATTCGTCAGCTTGCCGGTATGCGTGGTTTGATGGCGAAACCGGATGGTTCGATCATCGAAACTCCGATTATCTCGAACTTTAAAGAGGGTCTAAACGTTTTAGAGTACTTTATTTCTACCCACGGTGCTCGTAAAGGTCTTGCGGATACCGCGCTTAAAACAGCGAATGCGGGTTATTTGACTCGTAAACTCGTTGACGTTGCACAAAACGTGAAAATCGTTGAGCACGATTGTGGTACCCATGAGGGGATCGAACTCACCGATATTTCTGTCGGTAATGAATTAATCGAGCCGTTGGAAGACCGTATTTACGGCCGTGTATTGGCAGAAGATGCGATTGATCCGATCACCAATGAAATCCTTTACTCTGAGGGAACGCTGATCGATGAGATCAAAGCCTCAAAAGTGATCGAAGCGGGTATCCGTTCGGTTCAAATCCGTACTCCGACAACGTGTAAATCTGAGGGTGGTGTATGTGCCCTTTGTTACGGACTTAACCTCGGAAGTGGCGGCATCGTTAAACGCGGAGAAGCGGTTGGTATTATCGCGGCACAATCCATCGGAGAGCCGGGTACACAGTTGACACTTCGTACCTTCCACGTTGGGGGAACGGCGTCAAGTACACGTGAAGAGCGTCAAGTTGTTGCAACTAAAGAAGGTTTCATCCGTTATTACAACATGAAAACGTACCTTTCAAAAGAGGGAAAACAAATCGTTGCAAATCGTCGTAATGCGGCAATCCTTTTGGTTGAGCCGAAAATCAAAGCTCCGTTTAGCGGAACGGTTGAGATCCAAACCATTCATGATGAAATCATTGTGAGTGTTAAAGGTGAACAAACTGTCCGTTATACCCTTCGAAAAAATGAAGTGGCAAAACCGAATGAACTCGCAGGGGTTAGTGGTAAAATCGAAGGTAAATTCTATCTTCCATATGAAAATGGCAGTGTGGTAAAAGAGAACGA
>NZ_JAQTYM010000096.1 GCF_028688295.1 Sulfuricurvum sp. | reverse complement strand
ATTTTATCGGGATTTATGCTTCCGAAGGTAAATCCGCTATGCAGTTCAGGGACGAGATAGTGGTAGTTGGTGTTGAACCATTTGGTCATCTCCATCGCCACATGACTCTCATCTCCCCGTGCCATCGTAAAATATCGACGTGTCGGATCGACAATATCGCTAAAGCGTTCAGGCTCTGCTCCGAGAGTCACCATGAGATCGAGCATCGTATCATAGAGGCTAAAATCGTTTATTGTGACGGTATCGAGCGCATTACTCTGCAACTGCCAATGACGTAAACGCAATTCAAACGCGACCATTTGTAATTCATTAAAGCTAATAGAGCCTTTCCAATACCCCTCAAGGGCAATTTTTAACTCTCTTTTTTCACCGATACGGGGAAATCCGAGCACTGCTATTTTGTTTGTCATTTTTAATACCTTTAAATTTTGTTTTAGTAAGAGTGGAAATAGGTTATGACAAAGGTGAGGGTGGAGAGGTATCGGTGTTAAAATAGCGAAATAAAAAGCGAAGTTTTGGGGTAAGTGAGGAGACGTATAGGGCGCAGCGGGTGCGACGCCCGTAGAAACAGTTACAATGGCATTGACAGCGGGATACCTTTGGGGTGAAAGGCTCTAATGCTTCGAGGAGAATATCGAGTTCATCGGGAGGAGACTCATCGATACTCGCATCACTCATATAAGAGCGATACGAATGGCACGTTTGGGTGCGAACGGCACGGTTATGCAATGTTGTAGCATTGACAGTTGCGGTGATCGCTTGGAGCGAGAAATAACGCCCCTTAAACCCTTTTGCCATAGTATCCTCATAAAATTAGTGGTGGAATTATACATCAAGATATAGATATAATCACTCCATGATTACCTTTAAAACCCTCTTTACAATGATGCGCGACTATAAACCGGAGTTAATTCGTGCGAACCTGATCGCGATTGTTGCGACACTGGTGAGTATCCCTATCCCTTTGTTGATTCCGCTATTGGTCGATGAGGTACTCTTGCATAAAGGGGGTTTTATCACCGATATCATCGATAAACTCACCCCTTTGCAAGAGCCCCTTTTATACATCGGGATTGTGCTGGTGGTGACGATAAGCTTGCGATTTTTATTTTTTATCCTTAGTGTCCTCTCACAGCGTTATTTCATCACCCTCTCCCAAGAGTTAAGTTTTAAAATCCGTACTCAGGCGTTGAATCATCTGAAATGTGTTTCGATGTCGGCGTATGAGGCTCTAGGGAGCGGGAAAGTGGTGACCCATCTCGTCACCGATATTGATACAATCGAGCAGTTTTTAGGAAGCGCGCTCTCTAAACTGATCGTTTCGGTAGCAACTCTCATCGGGGTAGCGGTGGTTCTTATCTGGATCAATCCTCTGTTTGGGGTTTTGATCTTGATTTTTCAGCCCATGATTATGATCGTTACCCGTAAAATTTCGGGTCGTGTCGGAAAACTCAAAAAAGAGCAAAACCGCACCATAGGCGAGCTTTCCGATACTCTCACTCAGATGTGTGACCTTTTCGGTCAGATCCGCGCGAGCAACAAAGAGGAGCGTTTTATCGAGCGCAGTATCACTCAAGCGCAGCATCTAAAAGAGAGTGCAGGGCATTATGGGATTGCGGCGTTGCGGGGTGAGCGGTTTTCGTATACCCTCTTTTTGAGCGGTTTTGAGATATTCAGAGCGTTGGGACTGGTGATGGTTCTCTATTCGGATCTCTCCATTGGGCTTATGTTCGGGATTTTCGGCTATTTGTGGTTTATGATGACCCCTGTTCAAGAGCTTTTATCACTCCAATACAACTTTGCCAATGCCAAAAATGCCCTCTCTAGGCTCAATGAACTCCTCTCGCTCCCAAAAGAGCCCGCCTATACGTCGCACCAAAACCCTTTTGCCACCGCCAAAGGGATCAGTATCGAAACCTCTGCATTGGAGTTTGGGTATAACCCCAACGAGCCGATCCTAAAAGGGCTAAACCTCTCCATCGGTGAGGGGAAAAAAGTAGCGATCATCGGTGCCAGCGGCAGCGGTAAAAGTACCCTCTCGCAGTTACTGGTTGGATTTTATCCTCCCTCATCAGGAGATATCCGTTACAATGGAGTGAGTGTTCAGGAGATCGGATTCTCCCGCATACGTGACGCGGTGTTTGTGGTTTTACAACAGCCGCTTATGTTTAATGAGTCACTGCGATTCAACCTCACTATGGGGGATGAGATCAGCGATGAGGCGATCTATGAAGCCCTGCGGATCGCTCAGCTGTATGAGTTTGTCTCCGCTCTTCCCAATGGTCTTGAGACACAGGTGGGGAAACTGGGGATTCGCCTCTCAGGGGGTCAGCGTCAGCGTCTCAGTATCGCACGGATGGTCTTGGCTGATCCGAAAGTGGTTATTTTCGATGAATCAACCTCGGCACTCGATGTTCATACTGAGTCGGCTTTGTTTGAGGCGTTGGAGAAATTTTTGAGAGAAAAAACCGTGATCATTATCGCCCACCGTCTCAGCACGATTACCAAAGCCGATTATATTTACGTCCTCGAAAACGGTACGGTGTTAGAAGAGGGGACACGAGATTCACTCGAACAGAGGGATGGAAGCTTCAAAAGCTTTCTTCATAAACAACACTAAGGAGATAGGATATGGAAAATAAGCTTTTTGTCCGTGTTATGATTTTTATGGCATTAGGACTAGTTACGTGGCTCTTTTTCCCTTTTTTAAAAAGTTTTTTTGTCGCTTTATTATTAGCCATCGTTGTCTTTCCCCTTCACCGGATTGTTGAGGCTAAAATACGTAATCTTCGATGGTTTCAGCCATTTTCTTGTGTGGTTTCAGCGGGTATCGTTACGTTGGGACTCTCTTTGATCTTGTTTACCCCTATTGCTTTATTTTTATATCATCTTCTTACTCAGCCTGCTTCTACGGTTACGACACTCAAATCACTCGGAAGTCAGATTGATACTCTCTCCTCACAGCTTCCTCCTTTTCTCTCATGGCTAAAAGAGCCATTTGATCAGCTCATTGAGATGGGGAAACTCCATAAAGATGACATTATTACCGCAATAGCCGGATGGCTAGGTAGTGGTTTAAAAACTTTCGCTTCCATGCTAGGCGAAATGGCGATGATCGTAATATTTTTCTTTTTTCTCAGTTGGTATGGACGGAGTATTATCCTCTTTCTCCTTCCGATTATTCCCCTCTCACGGAGCATAAAACGGGATTTTTTTACCGATATATTGACGACAACAGCGGTTGTTTTTTATACTTTGGGCGGTGTCATGATCGCGCAGGGGTTGGCATTTGGCATTTTTATCGCCTTTTTTGAGGGGTATAACCCCTTTTTACTCGGCTTTATGACTGCTATTTCTGCTGTTATCCCTGTTGTTGGAACTGCATTGGTATGGGTCCCTGTGGCGTTGAATGAATATTTTCGCGGTAATGTCGTCAATGCGGTGATTATTATCATTTACTCTTGGGCAATGATGGCCTTTTTTATTGATAATATTCTCAAACTGGTGATTTTGAACTTTGTGAATCGGACCCTTAGTGATGGGAAAAATAGAATGAATGAATTTTTGATTTTCTTTTCGATTGTCGGAGGTTTAGCGACGTTTGGATTTTGGGGATTTATTTTCGGTCCGGCCATCGTAGCCTTTGCATTAACAACACTCCGAATGCTTCGTAAAGCAAACCGGAGTGTGTTGCATTAAATTTTTCTGCCTCAACGAGGCAAGCTTTAGGGGGGTGCAGGGGACAATCTTGTCCCTGCCACTTTCTGGGCTTCGCTCAGAAAGTGATTAATATCATGTGGCTTGTAGTGCTTTAACTTCTTCACGCAGTTTTGAGAGCTCTGCCATGATAGCGGTGATCTCATCAGTCGTTTTTGGCTCACTTCCATGCGTATAACGTTCAATTGTGGATTGAACACTTTGAGTCAAATCGTCGAGTTTACTTTTCGCCTTATTGATAAGGGCGTGATGATCGATGTTGAGGTTTCCCTCGAGTTCATGGATTTTATCGACGATCTCATCTTGATGTTTAAACAGATAGTATCCGGCAGCTGCACCGATTGCGGCACCGAGGATGAGGCTGAGTGTATTATTTTGATTCATGAGTTACTCCTTTTTTGTTTTGAAAATTTGAGATATCGCTCCGATGGCAAGCGAGCCGAGGGTCACTTTTGCAATACCGTTGGAAGCTTTGAGCGTCAGAGATTTGGTCTCATCATGGAGAAATGAGATTAAATCGTGCAATTCATGCAGCGAAAGTTTCGACTTATCGCTAATCGTTCGGGTTTCATCTTTGACCTGAGCGATCAACTCATTCACTTCATGCAGTGTAAGAGCCGCTTTCGTCGAGAGAAAGCTCAGCTCATTTTGGACATGGAGTGTAAACTCATGTAGTTGTTTCATCGTTTTAATAGTATGCAACCCGATGAAAATGATAACAGCGGTGATAAACACACTGCACAGTGCGATCACACCGACAAAGATGGTTAAGAGTTGGTTGTCCATAAAATACTCTCCTTACATAGATGCATCATAGCGCACTAATCCTTACATTTTTTTTCATCTCATCAGAGTCCCAAAATAGGCTATCATTTGCTACTAAAATCTCACGAGGAGTTTTGATGCTCAAACAAATTTTTACTTTTTCTGCCGTAACGCTGCTGATCAGCGGATGCTCAATGATGCAACTAGCCACCCATAACCCTTTACTCGGCGAGTGGAGATCCGCCACCTCCGAAGCGACACTCCGTTTTGATGAGAACCGAGTGAGCGGGAGTGACGGATGCAACCGTTACGGCTCCGCCTATACTGCTAGCGCTGATACCCTCACCATTTCGGATCAGATGATGTCTACGATGATGGCGTGCGAGAGCAATCGGATGAAAAGTGCCGATCAGTTCCGCCAATCGTTGATGGCGACAAAACGCTACCGCAGTGATGGAAAAATACTCACCCTTTTGGGAGCCTCAGGAGAAGTTCTGGGTGAATTTCTCCCCGCAGGAAAATAATTGCTTAAGAGATAAAAATATATACTTTAGATATTCAAAAAATATCGAAGGTATATAAATGATCCTCACTCTCTCGCATCAAAAAGGGGGCGTAGGCAAATCCACCATCGCATGGAACCTCGCCGTTTTGTTCTCGAACATCATCCCCACCCGCATCATCGATCTCGATACCCAGCGCTCACTCACCGTAACCAATGCTCTGCGTCAGGAACACCGGCTCACCCCGATACCAATGCTCCATTTTAACTCCGCAGGTGAGTTGGCGGAGTATGCGGCGGCTGATGCAGAGGATGTACTTACTATCATTGATTCAGGGGGATTTGACAGTGCCTTTAACCGTGTGGCGATCATCGCCTCGGATTTGCTCATTACCCCTGTGAGTGATAAACCCTTTGATCTGATGGGTCTGCAAAAATACGAAGAGATTCTCAAAAGCCTCTCCGAGATTCAGGGTGAGACGCTCAAAACTCATGTTTTATTCAACAACATAAACCCTGCCATGAAACGCTTCGGCGATCTGATTGATTTTGTCTGTAGCTCAGAACATTTTGAACTTCTCGTTCCGATACTGCGTCAGAGGGTCGATCTAGCCCACAGTGTCGGTGAGGGAAAAAGTATCAAAGAGTACCGGATATTCAGCCGAGCTGATCAAGAGATGGATGAACTGTTTAACGAAGTAAAATCGATTTTAAAGTTTAAATAAATATCAAAAACATATATAAAGGATATATAATGGCCAAAAAAAGCTTTCTTGCAAACATCGAAAAAGTAAAAAGTTCCGCCGCGATGAGCGAGCGCGAAGAGCATGGTAAAATCGATAAAGAGAAGAAAAAGAAACTCATCACCATCCCGACAGAGTGGGAAGACAAAATCCGCGCGTTTCACGGCGGAACGGTAAGTGCCTATATTTTAATAGCACTCCAAGAGCGGATGCAGCGAGATGGTCTCTTGTAACCCAACAGTAATAGTATAATTTTTAAACAGACGAATAAACAAATATTTTGTGTAAATACGTTATACTTTGAACATTGTTCCACGATGTGGCACTGTGAAGAACTTTAAAGAGAGTAAAAGGGGCACTGTGAAAAGCGTAACAGTTTTAGTTGTAACAATGCTGGCTTTATTTATAGGTGGTTGTTCAACAAGCAGCTTTAAATATATGAATGATGC
>NZ_JAQTYM010000025.1:13433-27623 GCF_028688295.1 Sulfuricurvum sp. | reverse complement strand
CTCTTATGAGTATTTTATTTCGTAAATCAATCCGTCTCGGCAAATTTGCAAGGATTAATCTGTCAAGTAAAGGTATATCAGGAATAAGTATTGGAGGAGGTGCTGCAAGGATCGGCGTCAATCGACGTGGTACTTACGTCGGAACCTCAATATCCGGCACTGGTTTATCAGCGCAGCACTATTTGAACTCAGTATCTCGAAATAATTCAGGTTACAACGCGGTTATTGAAAATTCCTATCTTGGAATCCAAAAGGTTATTAAAGGTACAAGCGAGGACGAGGTACGTGAAAAAGCTATAAAACAAATTGATATTTGGGAACGAAAAGAAGAACGAGAACGGAAGAAAGAAGCTCTAGCTGATCTACAAGAACAATTTGAAGAAGAGTCAACCGAACTTGCACAGCAGATTAGTTCTTACAACAATATCTTAAAACATACTCTTTCTATAGATGATAAAATCGATTGGGAAGACAATAAAATGCCTGAACGATTCGAAAAAACGTTATACAAAGAAAATTATTTCTATAACATTCCAATAGAGTCATTTTTTGACTCTATTTTCTTCTGGAGAAAAAACAAACGTTTAAAAATGCTTGCTGCTGCGGAACAGGAATTTATTAAAGCACAATACGAGTTTGATAATGAAAAGGCTGAATATGAAAATGAAGCTAAAATATACAACCAAGAACTTCTTGAATTTAAAAAAGCCTTTGAAGCTGGTGATGAAGAAGCCGTTATAGAATACGTTACAAAAGTCTTGAACGACTCCGAATATTTGCCTGACATGGTTAGAGACTTTGAAATCAACTACAACAAAGATTCCAAGTCATTATTAATTGACTATATCCTTCCTTCTCCAGACGATATACCGAGCACCAAAGAATTGAAGTTTGTTAAGACAACAAAAGAAATTCGAGATGTCCCTTTCAAAAAAGGTGAATTTGAATCCTTCTATGATGGCATTATCTCCCAGATTACACTTCGTACATTACATGAGGTATTTGAATCAGTCTACACAGATGCGATCGATACAATTATTTTTAATGGCATGACAAATACAACGGATAAAGCAACTGGTCAAACAATTGAGCCGTATATACTGTCTATTCTGACAAATAGAGAACAATTTGAGGCTATTAATTTGAGCAAAGTTGATCCAATCGCATGTCTTAGCGCACTTGAGGCTAAGATGGTTATTCCATTCACAAAATTAGAATCAATCACAATAATAGGAAATATTGAGTGACATCCGTATCAAAGTACCTCTATGAATGTTTAGAGAACCCTCAAAACTCACAATGGGGCATTGCCACCCAATCAATCATCATTTTTATGATTATCCTAAACATCGTCGGGATGTCATTGGATACGGTAGCAGAACTGCACAACGCATACGCTAATTGGTTTGACTTTATAGAGTTTGGAACCGTATCTTTTTTCACCTTTGAATTGTTTCTTAGATATATTGTGATTGGAAACCAGACTGAATATAAAGGTCTCAGAGGAAGAGTAAAATTCACATTTACCCCTTTCACTCTCATTGATATACTTTCGATTTTACCAACATTCCTGACGTTGTTTGGATTTAATTCATCATTCTTGCGGATATTACGACTGTTTAGGGTTTTCAAGCTGTTTCGTATGACTAAAACTTCAAGCTTTGACCGAGCATTACGTAGAGTGTTTGTCACGGAGCGAGAAAATTTAATAATGACCTTTTCATCGATTGCGATCATATTAATTATTTTTACGATTATGGTATATTTTGCTGAGAATGATGCCCAACCTCAAACTTTTTCCAGTATTCCAAAAACACTATGGTGGGCAATTGTTACTTTGAGTACAGTAGGTTATGGAGATATGTATCCTGTTACCATTACTGGAAGAATTATCACAACAATTCTCACAATGATTGGCATTGCATTTTATGCAATTCCAGGTGGTCTTTTTACTGCTGCACTAATTGAAGAAATTAAATTGGATAAAGAAGAAAAAGAATAAATACATAATTTAAAAGATAAAAAACAAATGAAAAAGCTGGATTCCCGCCTACGCGGGAATGACGAAAGACTTAAACCGTCGCCACAACCCACGTTGTGATAAAATATCCGCCGATCAAAAGCCATGCGAACATCGCCCCTGCCGTATAAAGCGGAGCCATACCCAGCCCCTTGAACTTAGCGAATCGTGTTCCCATACCCAACGCGGTCATCGCCATCGTGAGCAAAAAGGTATCGATCATGTTGATGTTCTCAACCGTAGCAGTGATAAGAGCAGAGATCGATTCGCCTGTATGTGCCATACTGTACTGGGTCAACAGTGAGTTAACCCCTGCCATACCGATAAAATAGACGGCAAACCACGGGATAACGAGTTTCACCCCTCCCCCTACGCTACCGCTTTTTTTAGCGGCATACGAAAGGTAGATTCCCAAAACGATAAGCATCGGTGCAATCATAATAACCCGCGTCATTTTAACAATCACCGCAGCATCCGCAGCCTCTTTACCGTACGCTCCACCGACGGCAACCACTTGGGCTACCTCATGGATGGTTCCACCGACGAAAATACCGAACGTCTTATCATCCATTCCGACAAACACTCCCGCACTGTAAAGGGCAGGATACAAGAACATAGCAATCGTTCCGAACAATACAACCATCGACACGGCGACCGCCGCTTTATGCTCTTCTGATTTGAGTACCGGTTCCGTTGCTAAAACAGCCGCTGCACCGCATACCGATGCTCCTGATGCGGTTAACATCGAGGTATCGCGGTCCATTTTAAAGATTTTTTGTCCAATATAGCTTCCAAGGATAAAGGTCGTAGAGAGCATGATCAAAGAGACCATAAATCCCTCCATCCCTACTTCGGCTATTTGTTGAAAGGTGATCCTAAACCCGTAAAATACGATCGCGAAACGGAGGATTTTCTTACCCGAAAAGGTAATCCCCCCCTCCCATACGGATGGGATACGGTTATGGAGGGTATTGGCAAAAAATATCCCCAAAACAATCCCCACGACCAAGGGAGAGATTCCTAGGTTTTTGATAACGCCCAGATCAGCGATCATCGTCGCTGCTGCGGCAAATATAGCGACAAAAAGGATACCGCTGAGGGTATCTTTGCGCTTTGCAGGTGAAAACGGCATAAAGACTCCTATAACTAAAACAAGATGACATTATAGGACGAATCACAAAATTCTCAAAATTTAGGGAACGACTATCTCTAATCGTGTCGAAATAACATCCGCTTTCTCCCCTTTTACTTTTTCGATCTCTTTGATGGTAACACGTTTCTCAAATCCCGGAGTTTTCACCAAATAGTTTTGGATCGCAGCAGCGCGCTGTGCACCTAGTGTCTGAAGTTCTTGCGGATTTATCGCTTGTATCGGAACCAGTTTCTCAATCAAGGCGTCCGAATAGTGTCGAACAAATGCAGCCTCTTCTAGATATTGCTCCTCTAGTTTTGCTTTAAGCACTTTGCCCTCTTTTTTATCCAGCGACTCTTCAGCCATCGCCTCCAATACATCCACAGGTATCGCCTGTAGCGAATCGATTTTTACCTTTTTAACCTGTTTTTGGGCAATCTGAACGAGTTTATCCGATTTAAGGGCATAAACATCATGCGCTTCATCCCAGCTTCCGTACACATTCATCCCTAATTTTGGCCGCTTAGTGAGCATCGTTGTAACCAGATCGAGTTTCTCGATCTGCGGAGGAGAGAGAACCGCACTGCCCGCTTCAAAATCAATGGTTGCGAGTTTTTCGCTATCAATCCCCATCATGGAGCCTAGCAATCTAAACGGCGAAGTGACCGCCTTGGTAAAGAGGTTTCCGATCACCTGCCATACCACTTTGCCGTATTTGAAATCAGGGTTATTCACATCCCCCTCGATCGGCAGATCAATATCGATCACCCCATCAGAATCTTCGAGCAACGCCACCACAAAGCGCAGAGGCCACGGTGATCCCCCCTCTTTTTCAGCGCCCAGCTCGATTTGTTTAATCACGACACGATTCGCGCCATGCAGTTTCCCCTCATCGATCTTATACCCCAAATCCAAAAAGAGTTTCCCCCCATCGATTTTGTACCCTAAAAATTCCAAAGAGTACGGCGTATATCCTTTGAGTTCGAGATTGTCGAAGGCGACTTTGATATCGGTGAATTTTTTGGGTGCTTTGGTGTTGAGACTTCCATCCACCTTTGCCAATCCATACTGATCAACCCCTCCTCGGAGTTTCACAAACGTTCTAACATCTTTGGTCGTCGAAATCCCCAAAACTGACCCCTGAAGATCGTGAATATAGGTCTTAAACGGAAGCGGGAGCGATAAATCGCTGAATGTTGCACTACTGTTACGCAACAGCAGTTTAACGATATCGATTCCAAAAGGGTTCCCACCCTTAGAGCCGTTTGACTCCATAGCCGTATTTTTACTGAGCGTTGAAAAATTCAAAACTTTTTTAGCATCAATCAGTGCATTAGTATAAAACCCGTCAATAGCGAGTTGATTGATTCGAAGCGCATTAGCAGGATAAGCGTACACAAACGGTGTAGCACCGATACTCTCCCATCCGAGTAAAACCGAATCATCACGGGTATCATTGACTACCCAATCCTCCAAAGCCACTTTTCCTTTGACAGCTGTTTTGACGCTGTTGTAATCATAATCGGCATTAACCGAGAGTTTTCCGCGACGCAGCGAAGCGTAGGTACTTGGGGAGATGTACGGATCGGCTAATGTTACATCCAGATTTTTGACATTCACCACCCCCTTGGAACTTATAGGAGATCGGATTAACCCTCCATTGAGTTCCAAAGAGCTTTTTTCATTGATACGCGTGGAGAACATCAGATCGTTTTTATGGGTTGGATTACTATCGAACCCTTTGAGATTCAGATGGAGCTGATCGAGATTCACCGAAACGTGTCGCGCAGGGAATTCATCAACAAACGCAACTTCGCCATTGTTCACATCGATCTCATCTACTTTATATCCCCACGGAGCCTCATTTGAGCTTTTTGAGGGTACCGATGAAACATACGCATATCGTGAAAGGTCAATAGAACCATCCGACAAACGTTTCAAAGTGACATTTGGCCCTAGCAGTGATAGTGTTTGAACCGCCGCAAATTTACCGGCACGATCAAGCGCAATCCCCTCAACACTCACCCCTTCTAGTCCTAGAACAATAGCATCATCTCTCTGACGCGTTACACGTAAAGCATCGGTGATGAGAGAGAGATTCAAAAGGGACGTTTCATCACTCGAAACAGTCCCCGTATGAAGACGAAGATTACTTAAACTCGCACGATAAGGCTCACGTGGAGCATTATCACTCCATTGCACTCCGACATTTTCAACCGCGACACTCCCAAGAGCAAAATTCCATGGCTCTTTAGTTTCATTTTCATCTTCAGGAAACGCTTTTTGAAGTGCTTCGAGGTAATTCATCCAATCGATTTCCCCCTCACGGGAACGCTCTGCTGCGAGATTAATCCCACTCAATTCTAGAGATCGTGCACTAAATTCCTTCTTCAACGGCTGCACTTTCCCTTCATTTAGCCGAAGCGAACTGAGGGTAAAAAGATTCCGCTGTTCCCCTTTTGGAATGATACGGAGTTTATCAACTTCAAAATGAAGCTTGGTGAGTTCTGTTGCATTCACATCATTACTATCGAATCGATAATCAAATCCGAATGCAGCAGAACCGTCTGCTACTTCAATCGGGAACTTCTCTTTAAAATAGCGCCACGGTGTATAAAGCTTACCAGAATCAAAGGCTACGCTTCCTCCGATTTTAAGAGGAGAAAGGGCATCGACTTTACCGCTAAGATCGATAAATCCCCCCTCATTAATCGTCGCATAAAGACGCATTTTTCCCTCAGCACTGGAGAGATCACGCAGATCAATGTTATCGAGATTAAACCCTACCGGACCCACATCGAGAACATAAGCGTTCCCCTCAGCATAATCGCGGTAGTTTAAGGTTCCATTTTTTAATCCGAAATGGTTGATGATAAGCTTTAGCGGTTCAGATGATTTTTCAGCTTCCGGTTCATTGCTGCCCAATTCACTCAGCCATTTAAAATTGAAATCCCCTTTAGCATCGCGATCAATTGCAATATGTGGCTTACGTAACCTAACATCATGAATGACCCAAGCCCCTTTCCATAAGTACGCCAAAGGATCAACATTAAGAGAAAAGCTCTGAAGCGTGAAAAAATCCTGTTTTTGCGGTGTTTTAAAGGCAAGTTGTTTCAAGGTGAGGTGAAAAGTAAAAGGATTAAACGAAGCCGATTCGACCGAAAAAACACCTCCATTGGTTGCTTCCGAGACCTTATCTGGCACTATATTTTTAATCACATACGGAACAGCTAAAAAACCAACGAAAGCGTACAAAACACCTAGTCCAGCCGTCAATTTCAAGATTGGCTTTATCATGTGGATCTCCAAAAAAAGTATAACTTTAACTATAGCAAACTATTGTATCACAAATGTTTTTTTTGTATGACCTATCACGAAAACTAATCTTTCTATCTCATCCCTAATAACTTAAAACCTTAATCATTTTTTTTGTTTCTCGGGAGTAAAGTTTTAAAAGAGACCACTAATGGAGGTGTACCATGCAAGTAAGTTCTTATGTCTTTCAAACTCCTTATTCTCAACCGTTGCAAGTGGGGCGTCCTGATCCTAGCATGATAAAAGAGCAAAACGATCAATTGCAAAAAGAGGCTAATAAAGTAGAACAAAACAACACGCAGCTGTTGGACACACAATCCAAACAAGATCAAGCTCAAATCGCCGTAAAATCCTCAACAGCATACCAAAATGACAAAAGCTACGCTTCAACTGAACGTTCGCTAAAAGATTACGCAGAGGTATCGAAAGAGGCTCAACGAACACAAAACATTAATGCCTATGCAAGTAGCATACAATAATCTCTTGACATTTAAAGAGGAAACTTTAAACGTTTAATAAAAATATCTTAGCTACTTTTAGCCTACTTAAATCTACTTTTCGACATAATCATCTACTTTATCTGCACAGTAGGGATAGCCGTAATGAAGCGTAAACAAATTTACAATCCAACCTCCACCGAACATGTAAACGATCGCCAGATTTTCGGCGGTAACCCGACCGGTATTTTCGAACTCAACAACATCAAATACCAATGGGCCTACAACCTCTGGGAAATGATGCTTAACAACACATGGTTCCCAAAAGAGGTCGATATGACCCGTGATGCGGTCGATTACAAATACCTCACCGAGATGGAAAAAACGGCGTACGACAAAGCCCTCTCCCAACTCATTTTTATGGATTCATTGCAAACCAATAACCTGATGGACAACGTCAATCCCTATGTCACTGCCCCTGAGGTAAACCTCATTTTGGTACGCCAAAGCTTCGAAGAGGCGCTTCACTCTCAAAGCTATGCCGTCATGGTTGACTCGATCAGTCAAAACTCCGAAGAGATCTACGATCTTTGGCGTCGCGACATGATGCTTAAAACCAAAAATGATTCAATTGCCGCACGCTATAACGATCTCGCTAACGATCCGAGCGAGAGTGCCTTTGTAAAAGCATGTTTTGCCAACCAAATTTTAGAGGGGATCTACTTTTACAGCGGATTTACCTATATCTACACCTTGGCACGTTCAGGAAAAATGTTAGGTTCTGCTCAAATGATCCGCTTTATCCAGCGTGACGAAGTGACTCACCTCGTGTTGTTCCAAAACATCATCAACACCCTTCGCCGTGAAAGAGCCGATCTCTTTACAGAAGAGTTGCTCGAAGAGGTATACGATATGTTCCGCAAAGCGGTTGAGCTCGAAGTCGCATGGGGTCAGTACATCACCCAAGGGCAGATTTTGGGACTCACCAACGAAATCGTGGAACAATACATCCAGCACCTTGCCGACAACCGTCTCACCGCTGTGGGGATGAAACCGCTTTACAACGTTGCAAATCCGATCAAATGGGTCGATGACTTCTCCAAATTCAACGACCAAAAAACCAACTTCTTCGAGGGGACAGTAACCAACTATTCCAAAGGAAGCCTCAGTTTTGACGACTTCTAAAACCCGCTCCCTCAGCTCGCTGTGTTTTGAAACGAGTCAAGATTTTTTTCACAATCTTGACCGACTCACCACTCTCATCGACCAATCTCCCGAAGATGCCATCATCATTGCCCCCGAAGTGTGCTTGAGCGGTTTTGCGTATGAGCGTTTTGAAGAAGCGGCTGCCTTTAGTATCTATGCTCTGGAAAAACTGCGCATAACTGTCGAAAATCGTCTCTTAATCTTTACCGCAATTACCAAAGAAAATGATGAGTTTTATAACATCGCCTATGCTGTACATAACGGTACAATTGTACACACACAAGCGAAAGCAAAACTGTTTGCCCTCGGAGCTGAACATGAATATTTTAGTGCAGGGGAGGAGGGCGCAATAGCACCTTTTCTCTTTGAGGGGATCAAAATCGGTATTTTGATCTGCTTCGAGTTACGATTCAAGCAACTCTGGCAGCAGTTGGAGGGTTGCGATATCATCGCTATCCCGGCACAGTGGGGAAAACTGCGCAGTGAGCATTTTGTCACCCTCACCACTGCTCTGGCGATCATGAACCAGTGTTACGTCATCGCCAGCGATGCCTCTAACGAAGAGACTAGTGGCATGAGCGGTATTATTACCCCTTTTGGGGCAGAAATACGCAACAACGGCTCTGAAATACTAACATCCCATTATGAAAATCGTACCGTAGAGTCCATGCGACGCTACCTCAACGTAGGAATAAAATGAGTATTGATAAAATAACCGCAATTAAAACAACCCGAATGGCAGAAGAGATCAGTAAAAAATTTCCGCTACGTCCTATTATTAAAACCGCTATTATCAACACCAATCGAGAAGAATTCGTCCCCCTGGCAATGCGCCATAACGCCTATCGCCTCGATGCTCTCCCCATCGGTGCACAGCAGTTTATCTCTTCACCGCTGACGGTCGCAAAAATGACTCAGTATCTCAGTCCTGAGGGGTGCGATAATGTTTTGGAGATCGGATGCGGCAGTGGCTATCAAGCAGCCGTCCTCTCCCATGTATTCCGCCGTGTTTTCACTATCGAGCGAATCGAATCACTCTTGCTCGAAGCCAAAGAGCGGTTTCGCCATCTACGACTGGGAAACATCCATACCCGCACAGATGATGGTCAAAATGGATGGGAACAATACGCTCCGTATGATCGTATTTTATTCTCCGCATCGGCACGCGTCATCCCTCAAAAACTCTTCCATCAGTTAGCGGAAGGGGGAATCTTGATCGCTCCAATTGATAAGGGACGGGAACAAGTGATCACAAGATTTACAAAGCAGGGAGGGGTGATCCATGAAGACCCTCTTGAAATATGTGATTTTGTCCCTGTGCTAAACGGAGTGGTGCGCAAATGAGTCTCCCCGAGCCATTTCGTGAGCGTTTAGAGAAAATTGTACCGTCCAATCAGTTCGATGCAATCCTCAAAACCTTCGATGCACCCAAACGGGTCACCTTTCGCTATAACCCCCTTAAAACAACTCCTGAAGCACTCGAAGCTGAACTAGAGAAAGAGGAGATTACTTACGAGAGAGTAGGGTGGGATATCCTAGAGGGTGTTTATCGTATCCATCCCGAAGATAAACTCCGCCTCACTCAAACATCCGCATTTTACGAGGGACGTCTCTATATCCAAAACCTCTCATCGATGGTTGCCCCCGTTTTACTTTCCCCTCGCCCGGAAGAGACGGTTCTCGATCTCGCCGCCGCACCGGGGGGAAAAACCCTTATGCTCGCAGGTATGATGGAAAACACCGGATGGCTCTCCGCCGTAGAGCTTCAGCGAGAACGTTTTTTCCGCCTCTGTGATAATCTCAAACACCAAGGGGTGACCAACGCCCACACCTACATGACCGACGGACGAAGTGTCGGTAAAAAATGCCCAGAAATGTTTGATCGCATTTTACTCGATGCCCCGTGTTCGTCCGAAGCACGCTTTAAAACTCATGAACCCAAATCGATGAGCTACTGGAGCGTTCACAAAGTCAAAGAGACCTCCAAACTCCAACGCCGTTTGCTCCTCTCGGCGTTCGATGCCCTCAAACCGGGTGGCAAATTGCTCTATAGTACCTGCTCGTTCTCACCCGAAGAGAACGAAAGCCCTCTTCAGCACCTCTTAGAACGCCATGGAGCGCATTTAAAGACCATCCCCCTCACATTGCCCTTCGATAATATCCAAAAGCCTCTGAGCCGCTGGGGGAAAGAGGTGTACGACGAGCGGATTCAAAACGCCGTGCGGATTCTGCCGACAGATACGATTGATGGTTTTTTTATTTGCTTATTGGAGAAGCTGGCGTGAAATCAATCCTCTTTGTCTGCCTCGGCAATATCTGCCGTTCACCCATCGCTGAGGGGGTAGCGCGTAAACTGATAGAAGAGGGGGGTCATAGTATTTCCGTCGATTCGGCAGGGACGGGAAACTGGCACGTGGGTGAAGCACCCTGTAAACACTCCGTAACGGTCGCACAAAACCACGATGTCGATATTTCGCATCTTCGCGCCCGTCAGGTGAAGAAAACCGATTTTAGTGCCTTTGATCTGATCGTTGCATTGGATCAGAGCAATTATCACGATCTCAAAGCATTAGGATGTCAAAATTTGGTAAAACTAGGCGATTACGGACACAGTGGGGCAGATGTCCCCGATCCGTACTTTTTTGACGGTTTTGAGGGGTTTGATCACGTCTATACGATGATCGAGTCGTGCGTGAAAGAACTGCTTAACCGCTAAAGGGTAGCTCTTCGTAGCCGATAGAAGTACCGAGGATATAAAACGGCGCTTCATCACATCGCCCGCTGTAACTGCCGATCGCTAACGCAGCGCTGTTAGCCGTTAGTTCCACCGTTATCCCCTCCGACATATCCAAACCACGTAGAACATTGTCGCTCACGAGTTTGGCATCATTTACCCCCTCGATACGAAACATCACATCGATCCAGTCATAACCGCGGGCGATATCCTGAACACTAAAACGGATTTCGATGGAAGTAGGGGAGAGAGGAGTTAAAGAGCGAATTTCGCCCTGAGCGGCATTATCAATGCGCTCCATTAGGTTTTTGAGCGTTGAAGCGCTCAGGGGCTTTACTGGCACCCTTCACACTCCATCGAGCGATCCGCCGTATCTTGTTTTTGCTCCGGTGATTGGGAGCGGAGATAGTAGGTCGATTTGAGACCCAGCTTCCATGCGAGCATATAGATATCGTTGAGATATTTACCGCTGGCACGGTCTAAGGTGATAAAGATATTGAGACTTTGCCCTTGGTCAATCCATTTTTGACGGATTGCCGCCGCTTTAACGAGGATCGTTTGATCGAGATCATACGCCGGAGTATAGTATCCCCACGTCTCAGGGCTGAGTTTCGGTGCAACGACGGGGATAAGCCCCGAGAGGTTCTCTTCGAACCATTTGCGTTTGTAGATCGGCTCGATCGTTTGTGTCGTCCCCGTGAGGATCGAAATCGAACTTGTCGGTGCAATTGCCATCAGATAACCGTTGCGCATCCCTTGGCGTTTGATCGTTTCACGAAGTTCATCCCACTCATAGTTCGGGGCAAACAATCCGCCGCGATCGACGAGGTTTTGTACCTCTGCGGTTGCATGGTCCATCGGGAGGATTCCACGGCTCCATTTTGAGCCTTGATACTCAGCATAAGACCCTTTTTCGACGGCGAGATTTGACGAAGCGAGAATCGCGTTATAGCTCACTGCCTCCATCACTTCGTCCACTTTGTCGAAATGTTCTTGGCTTCCCCACACGATTTTGTTCTCGGCAAGCATTTGCGCTTCACCCATAACACCCAAACCAATTGCGCGGCTACGCATGTTAGTACGTTTTACTTTTTCGAGAGGATAGAAATTTAGGTCGATAACATTATCGAGAGCGCGAATCGCTACCGGAACGATACGATCGATATCCTCTTTGGTGTGAACGCGAGAGAGGTTAACCGATGCGAGGTTACATACTGCCGTCGCACCGTCCACTTTCTCTTTCTCTACGATGTAGATAGGGCGACCGTTTAGTGAATCGAGCGCTGTCACTTTGTTCGCCGGTTTTTCAATACCGCTATCGACTTTAACGATCTCGTCTTCTTCATACGTGACAAACGACCCGTCTTCGTATTTGATTTTGATCAAATAGTGGTTCGGTTGAGTGTTTTGGAAAATCTCGGTACAAAGGTTTGAACTGCGAATAATCCCGAAATGGTCATTCGGGTTCGAGCGGTTCGCGCTGTCTTTGAAGCACAAGAACGGGCTTCCCGTCTCAAAATACGACGTGAGGATCTTTTTCCACAAATCTTTTGCTTTGGTGTGCTCTTTAATAACATTCGGATCTTGTTCGAGTTCGAGATAACGTTTCTCAAACGCATCACCGTAAAGCTCACTGAGCTCTTTAACATCGAACGGATCGAACATCGTCCAGATACCGTCTTCAACGACCCGTTTCATAAACATGTCGTTAATCCACAGAGCAGGGAACAAGTCATGAGCACGTCGGCGCTCTTCCCCTGAGTTTTTCTTCACATCGAGGAAATCTTTGACGTCCATGTGCCACGGCTCTAAATAAACGGCGATAGCCCCTTTACGAGTTCCGAGCTGATCAACGGCAATCGCGATATCGTTGGTGATTTTCAAAAATGGTACGGTACCGCCTGCGGCGTTTTTATGACCATCGATGAACGATCCCATAGCACGAACCTGTGTCCAGTCCCAACCGATCCCTCCGCCGAATTTAGAGAGCAACGCCATCTCTTTGTAGGCATCGAAAATCCCTTCGATATTATCAGGAGCAGAACCGATATAACACGAGCTGAGCTGATGACGGTTTGTGCGGGCATTTGAGAGGGTAGGGGTTGCCATCATCACTTCGAATTTAGACATCATGTCGTAAAACTTTTTCGCCCATCCCTGACGATCAGACTCATTTTGTGCCAAGAACATCGCAACCGCCATAAACATGTGCTGAGGGAGTTCAATCGGATCACCTTGACGATCTTTGATCAAATAACGGTCATACAATGTTTTAACGCCGAGGTAATTAAACTCTAAATCGCGATCAGGGACGATATACCCATCCAAATCCGCCAAATCAAATTTATCTCTCAGACCGAGCAAAATACGCCCTTCGGCTTCTCCGCGCTCAAAATAACTCTCTAGAGAGCCGTAACCGGTAAAACCATTCACACGGTGGTACAAATCATATAAAAAGAGACGAGATGCTACAAACGTCCAGTTAGGAGAATCGATATCGATCTTATCAACCGCTGTTTTAATAAGGGTGTGTTGAATCTCATTACTGTTAATACCATCACGGAATTGGATCTGTGCATCGACTTCCAATTCACTTTGCGATACATTAATAAGCCCCTTTACAGCGGCAGAAGTATATTTTTGAATCTTCGTAATATCTAACGGTTCACGACGACCGTTACGTTTAACAATGGTTAGCATCTCTCTCCCTTAATAACCCGTCTATTTTTGTTCCAAAAGGGAACCCTTTTGGCTGAACTCTTCTCTTAACGAGGCAGACAATATGGTGTATTATAATCACTCAATATTGTATAGTTTCTTATGTCGAAAAAAACTATTTTTATGATAATTATTTAAACACCCGTCCGAAAATTTTATCCACATTTTTAGTATAGTAATCAAAGTTGAAACATTCACGAATTGCCTCTTCACTCAAAGAGTTACGTAACTCTTCATCCGCTAACAAATATTGAAGATAGAGGGATTCCCCTTTTTCATTCGTTGCACTTTTACCTTGCTGCAACCCTTCCCATACTTTCATCGCGTTACGTTGAACAATGCGGTACGCATCTTCACGGCTTACCCCTTTGAGAGGAAGTTCGAGTAAAACACGTTGAGAGAAAACCAAACCGCCGGTTAGGTTGAGATTACGCATCATGTTCTCAGGATAAACGACGAGGTTAGCAATAACACTGTTAAAACGGTGAAGCATGAAATCAGACGTTACAAAACTGTCCGGCAACCAGAAACGCTCGGTCGAGCTGTGAGAGATATCACGTTCATGCCATAACGCTACGTTTTCCATAGCAGGGATAACATAGGCACGAACCATACGGGCTAACCCTGT
>NZ_JAQTYM010000025.1:0-13333 GCF_028688295.1 Sulfuricurvum sp. | reverse complement strand
GATGTGGTGAACGCGATCAAATCATGACGCGTGATCGCTTCGATCTCATCAATACGCTCAACACTGAATCCTGCATTCTTAACAATCTTCTCTGCATCCTCATCGGGAATAAGACCCAATTTATTCCAAGCGATAACAACCGCCTTTTCAACATCAAGCCATGCTTGATATTTTGCTTGAATACTCCATTTGGACTTCATCTCTTCTCTGGCGTAACGATCTACCATATCTGCTTCCTTAGTATGCTAAAATGCGCATTATATTTATATTACACATGAAAGCGAATACATCCGCTTTCATGGCAGGGACAAATGTCCCTACAACCCCCTAAAGCTACAAAAAACAAGTTTTTTGAGAATTTAATGGGTTAGATACTTAATTATATAGTCTATCCAACCCTCCCTAAAAAGGAATTAAATTGCCCTTCGTCACCAAACAGCTTCATGCACCGACTCGTCAAAAAGCATTCCGCTTTTTAATGCAAGAGTTAGGGATAACCCAAAGTGAAGCACAACGTTTAATTGCTAAAGGGCGTCTTTCACAAGAGGGTGAAGTGATGGCTAACAATGCGGGGTTTATCGAAGGGTCTTTTGATTTCATCTGTTTTGAACCTTTGACGTTAGGATTAGAGCCTACGTTTATCGAAGAAGAGTTTGCTGTTTATGACAAACCCAGCGGTCTCCTCGTTCATCCTCAAAATAGACACACTCCCTATTCACTCAACGATGAGATCAAACACCGTTTCGGACATGATGCCAATATCACCCATCGGATCGATCAGGAGACAAGCGGTTTGGTTTTGGCGGCACGAAATAAAATAAGTGAGCGTGCTTTGAAGATGATGTTTGAAGAGCGCCAAATTACCAAGAAGTATATTGCTATGGTAAAAGGGCATCTCAAAGAGCCACTCGATATCCAAGAGCCTTTATTGCGTCGCGAAGATGAAAGTTCTATCGTCCGTATGATTGTTCGGGTTCATCCTGAGGGAAAACCCTCCCGTACCTTTATCACTCCTCTGAAGTATTTCCCTGATACTGATACCACCCTCGTCGAGGCTTCACCGTATACGGGACGTCAACATCAGATACGAGTTCATTTGTTCCACGTGGAACATCCCATTGTCGGTGATCCGATTTACGGGCAAGATGCAAATGATGCCGTCCGCTTTTTAGATCGAGAGATGTCCAGCGAAGAACGCTTTTCCAATACAGGTGCATCACGTCTCTTACTTCATGCCCATTCGTTAGAGTTTACCTACAATGAGATTCCTTACCATGTTATCTCCAAAGAAGATTTTGTAGCTCAATGTTTTGATGCGATGAGGGCGAAATAGAGCTATGCCGTTCATCACCAAAAAGCTCCATTCTCCTGTACGTCAAATGGCATTAACCTTTTTAATGGATGAATTAGGAATCACTCGAAGCGAAGGACAACGTCTAATTGCCAGAGGGAGATTAACGCAGAACGGTATCGTTATGGACGATCAATTCGGATTCGTCGAGGGTGATTGTGAGTTCATTTGTTTTGAACCGTTATCCCTCGGATTCAAACCGATGTTTGTCGCTAACGACTTCGTAGTTTATGACAAACCCAGCGGTTTGAGTGTTCATCCCCATAGCCGTCTTTCACCCTACACACTAAACGATGAGATCAAACACGAGTTTGGCGTGGATGCTAACGCGACGCACCGTATCGATCAAGAGACGAGCGGATTGGTTTTAGTTTCTCGAAACAAAAAAAGCGAATCTGTTTTAAAAAAGTTATTCTCTGAACGTGCAATTTCTAAACGCTATCTTGCAATGGTGAGAGGTCATATAGATGAGATAATCGATATTCAAGAACCTCTATTTCGAATCGATCATCCCAATCTCCTCATCAGTATGGTCGTCAAAGTTGACCCCAAAGGGAAACCAGCACATACTATTATCCGACCGCTTCAGTACTTTCCTGAGCACGATATGACTCTCGTAGAGGCATCTCCTTTAACGGGACGCACCCATCAAATTCGGGTACATTTGTTCCACGTGGAACATCCGATTATCGGTGATCCCGTGTATGGACCCAAGGAAGAAGATGTTAATAGGTTCATAAAAAAAGAGTTATCGCCCGAAGATAGAATGAAAATAGGAGGGTCAACGAGACTACTTCTTCACGCACATTCGCTTGAATTTGAGTATGAAAATGAAGTGTATAGGATCGAATCGGAAAAGGATTTTGTCAAAGAGTGTTTTGATGCGATGGGGATTAATTAAGAGTTATGTACTTTTCTCTTTAGCGAGAAAAGTACCAAAAGAGCATACCGTGATCCAAGAACGCTCGTTCCTCTCGGCACTGCTGCCAACGGAGCGGCTCTAGGTATTGGATCACGGAGATATGCTTAACTATTTTCGCTTATGCGAAAATTATATAAATAAAACATTCTGCCCTCACACCATACCAAGAGCAAGGTCGCTCGCCGTAGGGCGAAGCGTACCCCCACTGGTGTGAGGGCGCTTTTCTTTTCGTTCTTTTCTTTTCTAAAAAGAAAAGGACATACACTATTACGCAGCGTTATTGATATATCGCTGTCGTTTAACCTCTTTTATTTTCCGAATATCTACCAAAATATATCCATCAATACAGTTATTAAAATCACTGTCTATCCCGAAATCCATAAACTGTACCCCTCCCTCTTCGCAGAGTTCACTGTATTGTTTATAAAGGGTTGGAACCGATACATCTAATGCTTTTAAATAGTCTTTTAGGACTCTAAAATCCTCAGCATAGTTCTCACCGCTAAATAATACTTTAAACTCATTCTGGACGTATTCAGAGAGCTTATAGGGTGATTTTGCTCTTACCATAGTATGGTCACTACCAAAATAAAGAGTATAAAAATAGACCAATGCCTCTTGTGCATGCTTAGGAAAGCTCCCCGATATGCTCACTGGACCCATCATGTATTTGACTTGCGGATTGTGGCTGAGATAGGCACCAATCCCCTGCCAGAGATAATCGAGTGCACGACTTCCCCAATATTTCGGCTGTACAAAACTACGTCCCAACTCGATCGCATCTTCCAATACAGTATCAAATTGCTCATTCATTTCACACAAATCAGACATATACAAGCCCTCTTTACCCAACCATGATAAAATCCACTCACATTCACCGATACGATACGCTCCAGCGATCTCTAGCGCCTCATCATCCCATAATACGAGATGGTGGTAGTAGCGATCGTATTCGTCGATGTCACGCGCATGACCGCTCCCTTCTCCCACTTTACGAAATGAGTACTCACGTAAACGACCAATTTCATTAATGATATTAGGGGCGTTTTCATGCTCTATAAGATAGATCTCTTTGTTATCGCTCGTCATCCCTAACAATTCACCTTTTCTGAGCTCACTTCTAAGCTCCTGACGCGATACCGGATGAGCGATAGAACATTCGGTTGGATATACACCTTTTTTTCCTTTTGCAATACGTAAAAGGTGTTTACGGAATAATTTTGTATGACGTTTTTCACTGATATTAAAATCGCTCATAGCTTTTTCACTTACCATCTCACCGATCGTAAAATCGAATACTCTATTGCGTGCCGCAAAAATTTCATGGCTGAGAAGCAAACCTCCCAAAGGTTTATAGATCCATGAAGCAGCATAAAAGAGTGGACTGTTTTTTCCTTTAATATGAACCGGAAGAACAGGAGCTGCATTACGTTTGGCAAATTTCAAAAATCCACCTTTCCATCTTCCCTCCTTAATCCCAAATAATCCGGCACGAGAGACTTCACCCGAAGGGAAAAAGATAACGGCTTCTTCAGCTTGCAATGCATTGTCGATTTGTCGCAATGCATGCTTCGAAACTTTGTCATTAAAGTTGTCCACTCCGATCATAAACTCTTTGAGCTGTGTAATCTCACCAAGCATACGATTAGCTACAATTTTTACTTTTTTATCTTGTCGTACCGAACATACCATTTGGATCAAACACAATGCGTCTAAAGCTCCCAGAGGGTGATTAGCCACAATAATCACTTTACCCATTGTAGGAATGTTTTCTATTTGACGATGAATCGTTTTATACGATACATTTAAATACTCTAATACAGCATCGATAAACGCTAACCCATTTTTCTCTTGGTGTATCTCCATAAAACGATTAATCGATTTTTCATGAAGTAGTAATCGGGTAACTCCTACAATTGCTTTATTAATAATTGTAGGGTATCGAAATACTTTCGGGTGTTCTTTGCGTAAAATATATTCTGCACTAACCATCTTATATCCCTTTATTTAAGCTATACACATATTCGTGTATCTTATTATTGAAACATTAGTGGATATCTATTTCAGTGTGATTACGTTTATATTACAAAGGAATTACGGTGCAATAAAAGAAAAAAATTATCAATTGATGTGAATAACTTTTTCTAACAATGTTTTTATTGATTTTTTATTCAAACAAAATTGTCATAATCCCCTAAAATAGGGAGTTTAATAGGAATTAAAGAAAGATGGTTTCAGGGTATATTTATATTAAAAATTTCTGAAATTACAAAGTTTTTACCTTTTTTTTTCTAAAAACTGCTGTGACTTATTCACAGCACGCTCACAGTGTGAATATTACACATTTTTAAAATATTTTGATTTTTTTTTTGGAATTCAGAAATTTTTTAGGAGGATAACAGAGATAAATACTTAAGCCGTTCATCAATCTAAAATTATTAAGGCTCTCTAAGGCTCTTTAGATACACTTCTGTCTTAGCGACCCTCCTGGTGTGTTGGTCGCTTTTACACAATATCATTTTTTTTTCTACTTTTTTGATTGATCTCTAGCTTTACCCTTTGGGCGTGCGTAATCGCTACTGCCATCGCATCGGTAATATCCAATGGCTTTATCTCTTTTGTAATCCCTAATATCTGTTTTACCATAAATGCTACTTGCTCTTTAGCCGCTTTTGCTTTTCCCGTCAATGCTTTTTTAACTTGTAGCGGTGTGTATTCGGCAAACATACCGAACTCTTGTAAGAGTTTGAGAGTAATCGCTCCGCGAAACTGTGCCAGCTTTAATACGGTTTTAGGATTGTGGGCATAAAAAATATCTTCCATCGCCACTTCATTAATCGTATGTGCCTTAAACAATTGCTCAATTGCTTCGGCCACTTGGGGAATTTGGTATTGAAGTTCTTCGGCTTTTATTTTAATAAGCCCTGCTTCGATGAGACGTAATTTTTGTCCCTCTATTGCGATAATCGCATATCCGCAGTTTCTCGTACCCGGATCTATCCCTAAAATATTCATAATTATCCCTATTCACAGGGTGAATGGATTCTATTCACCTCTTCTTTGAGGCTAATTATAGGCAAATATCGCTATTATTCACATCACTATTCACAGGGGTTGAAAAATGAATTCGATCGGTAAACAAGTTATAAATGCACTCAAAGGGGAGATCAATGAAATTGACTATCAGCGCTATATTAAACAACTCACCTATGATGAAAGCGAATCCAAAAGCAATCTCGCTATTTTTCGCGCACCTAATGCACTGATTGCAAACTGGGTACGAACCAAATTTGCCGATAAAATAGCTCACCTTTTTGAAATTAAAACAAATGTAAAACCTACTGTTTCAATTTTACTTAAATCTTCTACGTCCCCAGCCTCCACACAAAATACTACCGTTCCTCAAAATGTGGAACGTCTTGGCGGTTCGTTACTCAATCCCTCTTATACATTCCAAAATTTTGTTGTAGGTGATTCTAATAATTTTGCGTTTATTGCCGCTAAAAATGTAAGTGAAAAACCAGGGATTGTTTATAATCCTCTCTTTATCTACGGCGGTGTCGGTTTGGGGAAAACGCACTTGATGCAATCGGTTGGAAATGTGATGCTCGCTCAGGGTAAAACGGTCATTTACACTTCAGTAGAACAGTTTCTAAATGACTTTACCCGTCACCTCAGTAATCGCACGATGGATCGATTTAAAGACAAATATCGTAAATGTGATTTGCTCCTCATCGACGATATCCAATTTTTGAGTAACAAAAATCAAATTCAAGAAGAGTTTTTCCACACGTTTGATGCCCTGCGTAATGAAAACAAGCAGATCATTATTACCTCCGATAAACCCCCAAAAAAAATCGGTGGACTTGAAGAGCGCCTCAAAAGTCGTTTTGAATCGGGTCTTGTTGCCGATATTCAACCGCCTGAACTTGAAACAAAAATCGAGATTATTAAGAAAAAATGTGAAATAAACCGTGTAAAACTCGATCGTGAAGTAATTAACTACGTTGCAACAATCATCGAAAATAATACACGTGAAATCGAAGGTATTCTCTCCAAACTCAATGCCTACTCTCAACTCATGGGGGTTGATATCACCATCGAATTTGCCCGAAATGTTCTCAAAGAACAAATGGCCGAAAAACGGAGTAACATCACTATCGATCTAATTATGGAAACCGTAGCAAAAGAACTCAATATCAAACCGAGTGAAATTCGTTCCAAAAGCCGTAACAGCAATATCGTCTATGCCCGTCGTATTGCCATCTATCTTTCCCGATCACTCACCCCTAATTCTATGCCTCAGCTTGCACAGTATTTTGGGATGAAAGATCACACCGCCGTCAGTCATACTATGAAAAAAATTCAAGAATTGATGAAAAATGATGAAGATTTCAAAGTTAAAGTAGAAGAGTTGTCGAATAAAGTATCTGTTGCAACCCCTGAATAATATTTTTATGTTTGTAAACCCCTTTTAAAAAAGCTATAATTCGTACACAAGTGAATAGATGTGAATGAAAAAGAAACCATTCATCACATCTAAAACCCAGGAGAGATGGGAGTTAATGGTGTGTTTTCACCCATTCACACCCCCTTATTACTAACTATTACAATTAATGCTTATAAATAATAATAGGAGTCGTTTATGAAAATCACCGTTGATAAGTCGGTTTTAGAAAATATCCTTCTACACCTCCAACCTTTTCTAGAAAAAAAAGATACGTCTCAAATCACTTCTCATATCTTTCTCTCTACCGATGGGAGAACTCTTATTGCTAAAGCTACCGATTATGAAATAGGTCTTAGTATTCAAACCAATTCAATCAGTGTAGAAGAACCAGGTTCATTAACTGCAAATGGTAAAAAACTTTTAGATATTATCCGTATTTTAAAAGATGAAGAAATTGAACTCACTCTCGATAAAGAGACTCTTCACATTCGTCAAAAGCGTTCTAACTTTAAACTACCTACCTACAAAAGTTCGGAATTTCCTTCATTCCCAACAACTGAGGGAAAACCAAATATCGTTATTAACTCTCATGTATTGATTGAGTCACTCAAAAAAATAACCCCTGCAGCAGATACTAATAACCCTAAATTTGAACTCAACGGTGCATTGATTGACATAAAATCCAATCAGATTAATTTTGTTGCTACCGATACACGCCGTCTTGCATTGGTTCACATTGAGAGTCAAAATGATGCAGAACTCTCAATCATTGTCCCTAAAAAAGCAATTATTGAAATTCAAAAACTCTTTACTGACAATATTGAAATTTCTTACGATAATACCCATCTCATTATCAAATCCGAAGATTCACTTTTTTATACAAAACTTATCAACGGTAAATTCCCTGATTACAGCCGTATTATCCCTCGTGAAGCTCAACGGTCAATACTCTTGCCTAAAAGTGCTATAGTGACCGCTATTAAGCAAATTACGACTATCTCCAATGATCTTAAACTTACTTTCCAAAGTGATGCTATTTTATTTGAGAGTTTGAGTGATGACAATATCGAAGCAAAAACTGCGGTAGAGATCGAAAATGGTTTTGAAACACCCTTTATTCTTGCCATCAACAGCCGCTATATTTTGGATTTTTTGTCTCAAGTTAATAGCACTGAATTCACCCTCGAAGCCAATGAATCGAATCAACCGTTTGTTTTAAAAGATCAAAATTTTAAAACGATCGTTATGCCAATCGTTATTTAAATTAAACGCCAAAGGAATTCATCCCTTTGGCTACGCTAACGCTGTGTTTCCTTCGGCAGGAAGCCCGCGTGCAGTAAACCGCACTTATTTCTACTTTCACAAACTTTACATAAAACCTTCTTTTTAGTTTCACTACGGTAAAATAAAGCATTAAACACGCTTAAAAGCTGGAGAAACTATGGAAAATTACGGTGCTAGTAATATTAAAGTCCTAAAAGGTCTCGAAGCCGTTCGAAAACGACCGGGTATGTACATTGGTGACACAGGTCATCGCGGACTTCACCATCTTATCTACGAAGTTGTTGACAACTCTATCGATGAGGCGATGGCAGGACACTGTGATACGATCACGGTAACCTTGACCAAAAACGGTACAGCAATGGTGAGCGATAACGGTCGTGGTATTCCAACGGATATACATCCGGGTGAGGGGATATCAGCGGCTACGGTTGTTTTGACCGTATTGCATGCCGGTGGTAAGTTTGACAAAGATACCTATAAAGTCTCGGGCGGTCTGCACGGGGTAGGGGTTTCGGTTGTTAATGCACTCTCATCCGATTTGAAAATGACCATTTTCCGTGAAGGACAATCGTTTGAACAAAATTTCAAATGCGGTATCCCTCAAGAGCCGTTAGCCGTAACAGGTACTACACGTAAACGTGGAACAACGATCGAGTTTTTTCCGGATCCTTCAATCTTTACTGAAACCATCATTTTTGACTATGATTATTTAGCAAAACGTTTTCGTGAACTTGCTTATCTTAATCCACGTATTACCATCGTTTTCAAAGATGACCGTAATGGTGCCAGTAATACCTATCATTTCGAGGGTGGTATCAGCCAATTTGTTACCGATGTGAATAAAAAAGTAGTTGTTGCTACTCCATTTGCATTCAGTGAAAAAATCGAAGATATCGAGATGGATATCGCGGTGATGTATAACGACAGTTACGACGAAAAAATGTTTACGTTTGTCAATAACATTAACACTCCAAACGGTGGTACTCACGAAGCAGGTTTTCGTGCGGGCTTAACCCGTGTTATCTCCAACTACAACAAACAAAACGGTAATGCCAAAGAGAAAGATATCCCCCTCTCAGGTGAAGATGTCTCTGAAGGTCTTATCTGTGTTGTCTCCGTTCGTGTACCGGAACCTCAGTTTGAGGGTCAAACCAAAGGAAAACTTGGAAATACTTATGTAAGACCGTTGGTGCAAAAAGTCACTTATGAGAAATTGACTAAATATTTCGAAGAGAACCCGATTCAAGCCAAAGCTATCATCCAAAAAGCCCTTATGGCGGCACGCGGACGTGAAGCGGCGAAAAAAGCGCGTGAGCTAACACGACGTAAAGATGCAATGACGGTTGGAACCTTACCGGGTAAACTCGCCGATTGCCAAAGCAAAGATCCTACAATCAGCGAATTGTATCTGGTGGAAGGGGACTCTGCGGGCGGTTCGGCTAAACAAGGACGTGACCGTGTTTTCCAAGCGATTTTGCCGCTTAAAGGTAAAATTCTCAACGTTGAAAAAGCGCGTCTTGATAAAATCCTAAAATCTGAAGAGATCACTAATATGATCACGGCTTTGGGTTGTGGGATCGGTGAAGAGTTTAATGAAGATAAACTTCGTTACCACAAAATCATCATTATGACCGATGCTGACGTCGACGGTAGCCATATCCAAACATTGTTATTGACATTCTTCTTCCGATATCTTCCAAAAATCGTTGAAAACGGCTATCTTTATTTAGCACAGCCTCCGTTGTACCGCTATAAAAAAGGTAAAAAAGAGATCTATTTTAAAGATGATCGCGTTATGAATGCCTTTTTGATTGAAAACGGTATCGAAGCGTTAGAATCAGAAGAGTTAAACGTGGGTGTCAATGATCTCGTCTCATTCTTTAAGATGGTTGACCATTACCGCAGTACCCTCGATGCGTTAGAGCGTCGTTATGCACTCGTTGAATTGATCCGTTATTTCATCGAAAACCCTGATGTTATTGGATTAACTCTTCCTGATATGTATCCAAAAGTTGAAGCATTTTTAAATGCTCAAGGCAATAATATCCTCAGTAAAAGCGTTAACGATGAGGATATGCATTTGTTTGTACAAACCAAAGAGGGGTTGGAAGAGCTACACGTCAATGATGAACTGTTTGCATCTCCTCATTTTGCTGAAGCAAACTATATTTATCAAAAAATCCAAGATTGGAATTTACCTCTAAAGGGTGATTTGCTCGATTTACTGACTCAAATTACCGACTATGCGAAAAAAGGTTCATACATTCAACGCTACAAAGGTCTCGGGGAGATGAATCCTGAACAGCTTTGGGAAACGACAATGACACCGGAAAATCGTGTATTGCTCCGTATTACGGTTGAGGATTCAGAATCTGCAGGTGAATCATTTAACCTCTTTATGGGTGATGATGTTGAACCACGTCGTAACTACATCGAGACGCATGCTAAAGACGTCAAACATTTAGATATTTAATCACGATTCATGACCTATACTGAGCAAAAAGAGAGAGAACACCGTTTTGCATTAGCACTGCGGATGGGGTTGCCGATCTTTTTTCTCAGTACCATTACCCTTTTTGCTCTTTTAACCCGTAACTACACTACTGTCTCTTCTTTAATTATTTTATCCATTGCATTGCTTGGAATAATGGTTTATTTCATTTTTTATTTGATTTATCAAAGTACTCACGAAAATATTACCGATACAATAACTCATACCTTTACTCCTGAGTATTTTTTTCGACTGTTTAAAAAGTCGATTTCCAAAAATACACAAACGGTTTTACTTATCAGTATAGAAAATTTATGGTCGATTAATGAACGATACGGGGTTAAAAACGGCGATAAATCATTGCAAAATACAGTTGTAAAGTTAGATGACTTTTTTCGTGATAAGAAAATTGAAAAACTTCCTCTCTGCCGTTATAAAGGGGGAGATTTTTTAGCTTTTTTACCTGGTGAAAAAGAACAATACATCCCTCTTATTGAGCTTTTGTTAAGCAAATATCAAAATCATATCAATGATGATATAGAAATACGACTCGAAGCCGTGATGCTTGATTCGCGCCTCTCTGATACTATTGAGTTGTTAGTGAGTCGTTTGTATGAGCTTCATCACGATCGAATAAGTTTGGAAAAAGAGGATATTTATTCAATTAATGAACTCGAAGAGGAGATTGCTCAAGCGGTTGAAAAAAGACGTTTTTCCATAGGGTTATGGCCGGTATGCTGTGATGAATATGCAGTATTTGATACCACTGTAAAACTTATTGATTCAGAGGGACGCTTTATCCATCAAAATCGTTATATTCCAGTGTTAAATCGATTGAATAAGATGCGTTATTTTGAGATTGATGTGTTAGAAAAAATAGCCTCTTTATGTGATGAACGAAAACGAAATTTTGTCTTGACGGTTTCTTCTGTTACTTTGCGCAATCCCCATTTTTTTGAGCATGCGCTCACACTGTTTGAACGTTATCCGCTGGCACGTTATAAGATAACCTTGATGTTTGAGGAAAAAGAGTATTGTCATCAGTTAGAGCGATTTGCCTACCAAATTGCAAATTACCGAAAAGCGGGTTATAAAATTGCACTGGATCGTTTAGGTGGACTTCATACTACCCTTTTATATCTCAAAGAGATGGAAATAGACATTGTCCGTTTTGACCCAATGTATGCTCGTCATATTAAAGAATCGGGATATCAAAATATTATTCAGGGACTCAATCTAAGCGCTCATTTATCTGGGACAAAAACATGGATGTCGATGATTGAGGACGAATATACTGATAATCTTGTTCAATCACTCAAAATCAACTACCGTCAGGGAAATTATCTCGGTAGAATTTTAACTTCAGAACAATTGTAAAAGGATAACTATGAAATACGGCGAACAAATTGTTGAAAATTTTGATATTGAAAAAGATTTTGAAATTTGGCCCAATCAGCATGAACGTGATTATGTGATTAAAGTAACACTACCGGAGTTTACATGTCTCTGCCCACGCAGCGGATATCCCGATTTTGCAACCATTTACGTCGAATACACGCCGGACAAGTGGGTTGCTGAACTCAAAGCTATCAAACTGTACATTAATTCGTTCAGAAACCGCCATATTTCGCACGAAAACAGTGCAAATGAGATCTACAGCACCTTCGAGACCAAAATCGCTCCTAAGCGCTTAAAAGTGGTGGCAGATTATTACCCACGTGGCAATGTCCATACGGTTGTTGAGATCGACAGTGAAAAGATGGTGAAAGAGAAATAAATCTTTCGCCAATACCAATAAGTAAGATATCATCTAATAAATATCCAATAAAGACAAAAATTAAATTTTTAGTTTCCCCCCTCCTTTCTTTTCTTCGTTATGATTGTTAATATCTAATAAATTTATGCATATCACATTTTTATATGTAATATAAAAGTAATCTAGTTGACTTATAGTTTCCAATAATCTCTATACAGGAAGAACAATGAAAAAAATGTTTTTACTCATACCTGTGGGTTTGGTTGCTGCGAGTGGTTTCATCTTGTTCAATTCACAAAATAGTGTGGAGCAAAACAGCGATAAAAAGGTAGAAATATCAATAGTGTCTAAAAATTCTGAACAGTTGTTTACACTGAGTCAGGAGTCGTTGAGAGAGATAGTGCGTCACGGTGAGGCTGATTCGATCGCGGTTTTAGAAGAGTCAGTGAGTGAACTAGAGTCAAGACTCCCACGCTATAGACAGCAAGGGCTCAATATTACTAAAGTGAAAACATTGATTTCCCAATACAAAGAAGATACAACAGTTTTAAGTCAAACAGCGCAACCGTTTTTGGAAAAAATCAAAAGGTACGATAGTTATGAAGAGGAGAGAGAAGAACAATTTCTCCTTGCAATCGATCAAATCGGACTGTATGAGCTCAAAACTGCATACAAAAAATTATCCAAAATAAGGGTTGATTATCTCAAAGAACCATCAGCTGGTCTTGCAGAGGAGTACCGTATGAGCGCAAAAACACTTACTCAGACAATTAAAGAGCTTTATTTGGACAGCGCAATCGAAGATCCTCTCTATGCGTATATCAATAATCATAAAGGGTATTTTGAGACACTCTCAGCTTGTTACAACCAAGCGGGAACGCAACGAGTAAATCGAATACGCCAAAATAGCTATGCGATTAAAACGGAGCTTCAAATGCTCCCGACGATTTAAGAGGGTATTGGGTTCTAGGGCTTTATCAGATAAAAATAGTATTAAATGAGATTGTTTACGAAGTTGGTGGACCCTAGCTCTACCGACGAGTCCCTATTGTAGGATATTTATGGCTATGTCTTGAAAA
>NZ_JAQTYM010000095.1 GCF_028688295.1 Sulfuricurvum sp. | reverse complement strand
ATACGAACTTTAGATCCTTCTTCATTGACACTCCCCTCAAAACTAAGAGGTTTTGTAACACCATGCATACTCAAAGTACCTTTGAGAATTACATTGTCGCCTCCCTTGGCAATAACCTCTTTAATCTCAAAAGAGGCTTTAGGAAACTTATCAGATTCCATAGTCTCATGCATATTTGTATCACGTTTTGAGTTATCACTCATAAAATCGGCAATACTCACATCCATACTACCTCGTAATGATGTTGCCAAATCCCCCATTGAGAGGTGTGACGTCGCTTTTTTAAAGACAGGATCAATACTTGAATCACCGAATACTTCCGTATGCGCTTTAATCACTCCCGACTCGAAAGACAAATTTCCGGCATAAACCGAGGCCGCTAGTAACAGTGCCGTTATACTTAATTTAATCATGAAATTCTCCTAAAATAAAATGGATATAGTAAGGCAAAAAGCCCCAAAATAACTGCAGCTATCCACAGCTGATGTTCTAATGCAACCACATTCGCCGCTGATGCGGCAATCCACCCTACCCCAATCATAGAGAGAGCTATAGTGCGAATATTTCTCATTTGAATCAGCTTATAAAATAACAACACATTATAGTATGAAATGACAACCGGATAGATAACGGCGAGAAATAACGGCTCTTTTATCCAAAAGAGTAGGTAACTCACCAGAAACAGTCCTAAAATAATCGGGCTATGTTTCACTAACCCATCTCCATAACGATACGCGAGGTAAACTCCTGCCAAATGGGAAGTGATAATGAGAAGGGTATACCTACTCCAGATATCCATATCTCCCGATCGACTCAATGTCTCAAAAAGGGCAGAATCGGCAAAAATCCACAACATCATAACCCCTACCAGCTTCCATGGAAATTGGAGGTGTTCTCGATACTCAACGTGCTTCAGTTGTGCAAAGCGTAATGCAACAACCGAAATTAAAGGTAAAACAACAGCAATATCATCACGTTCCACAAATGGATACGTATAGAGTGCCGTCCCGATCGCATACGAAATTGCCAATCCTAAGGAGAGTTGCAATTTCCCTTGCGAGCCAAAAATGTAGAGAAGCAAGGGGGTTGTATACCCTACAACAAACCCAAGCGCCAATAACATCCCCAGTGAATAGTTAGGATAAAACCACGAAATTATCATTTGTATCCCAAACAAAAAGCAAAGCTCTTGCTTGAAACTGTGATGACGCCACAAAGCACTAAGTAACGCTCCAATAACTCCGCCGATAGGGAGAGTATAAAGATCATGAATATGGGAATCAAATGCCCCAACAACCCCCGTTTGAGCGATGAGGAGATAGTACAAAAGCTGTGAACTAAGGACGATAACGAGAAGATTCACACTCTGCCTCGCAAGAACAACCAATACACCAGTGCAAAGCCAGCATCGTACAACGCTACCAAAAGGGCGATCCCATCAAGTGAGCCTGCCATATACAAAGCCACAAAGACCGATGCACATACAGCGCGCACCGATGCGGTAAATTCGCCAAAGCGGTACGGATCATATTGAAGCCCATACCAGTGTGCCAACCCCGTCCCGATCATAAAGGCAAAGACGATGTACTCATAAGTTCCGCTAAATCCAAATCCTAACAGTGGAAATAATGTCGCACCCGCGAGGATGAGGATCACCCCACCCCCTGCATCACTCAAAAATCCGCTCAAATGATAGAGTTTTAACGGCGAATCAAGTTTGAATTTAATTCTCTCATAGGTAATCCACACGATCATCCCCACAAGCAATGCACCAATCAGTGCACGAGTTCCTAAATAAAGCTCTACGGTTCCGCTAAAGCCTCCCGCTTCAATGATCCCCGCTATTGTGAGAGCAAGTGCCATCAGTGCCATCAGTGCTGTCCAGAGTACCGCATAAACTCGACGGAAAAGGTTCGGCAAAAGATGGTGCAAAATGGCGAGCGCCATAAACGCCACCCCAAGCCCCATTGCGATATGCGCGTGCCCCACCACGAGATCATTACGATGAATCAATGCACGTATTTCGGGGATAAAGAGGAAATTTCCTTGTACATCCACAAACACAAACGCCCATATCGAGAGGATCAGATAGGGATTCGTTTTAAAACTCACCCCCGCATCACGGAGCCATACCCATAACAGTGGGAGATAAAGGAGGGTTAGATACTGAAAAAACCACTCTTCGTTGTAGCTCAGATTATGGAAAAAGTTACGAATGATGAGTGAGAGGACATACCCCACTAACGGGACAATCCACAACCAGTGCCATCGCGGTTTAAACTTTTGCGTGGCTACTAGTTTGATTAGTAAATAATAGATTGGGATCAGTGTAAAACTCATCCCCAATGTATTATCACCATGCGGTCCGACGAGCGTTTGCTCCACCTGACCGTACTGTGGGTTCATAAGCACTACCAAAGCGATAGGTGCGGCGATCACCGCGAGAAGCGATACATTAACCCACAGAGGACGCTTCTCGTAACGACGCAGTGCATCAACGAGAGCTAGAAGATAAAACAGACCGCTAAAAGCAAGGAGGAAATTCAGCTGATAGGGAAAATCGTAAAACGGCAACCCCCGAATATTTCCAAAGAGCAATGCCATAGACATAAAGAGTAAAAAGAGGTTCCACACAATGAAGTAACGACGTAAATGCTCAATAGCACTCTCGGATAAAACCCCCTCTTTTTGAAACAGTGCAAAAGGGAGCAAAGAGAGCATCAGCGGGAAAAATCCGTACAACATATGGGATATATGAAGCGACCGTGCACGCTCAGGAGAGAGCAAGGTCATCGAACCATCCAACCCCACCATCTCAAGCGCATAAACAAGTCCTGCAAATAGTCCGAGAATCAGCCACACCAATGCGAGAGGAAGTTCATCATTTATAAACTTTTTTAACAACGCCGTCCTCCATCTCTATAATTACATCCGCATAATCGGCGATCTTTTTGTCGTGCGATGCTACGACAAATCCTGTCCCTTGGAGAGAAAACTCTCTAAAGAGTTCATACACCCCAAGAGCATTTTTACTATCCAAATTCCCTGTTGGCTCATCAGCAAATACAACCGAGGGGGCATTTACCAACGCTCTGGCGATGGCGGCACGCTGACGCTCTCCACCTGAGACCTCATCACTGTAGCGATGAGAGAGATTGGAGATTCCCAGTGATTCCAATAACGAATCAACACGACTCTCCTCGATCGCTCCCAACGCAATATTTTCACGTAAGGTCAAATAGGAGATTAGATAATGAAATTGAAACACAAACCCGATATTAGTACGACGGAATCGGTCAATATTTCCCAATTCACTCAGGATTTTACCATCATATTGAACATTTCCAAAGGTCGGTTGCAAGAGTGTTGATAGGATTGAAAGAAGGGTTGTTTTACCGCTTCCGCTCTCTCCGATAATGGCGGTAAAGCTCCCTGGTGTGATAGTAATATCGACACCATTCAACACTTTTTCATGTCCGTAGAAGTGCTCAATTCCTAGTGCTTCGATTTTCATGCACCACCTCGTTGGATCAAACTCATCGGATCAATACGTGAGGCATAAAATGCCGGTAAAAAAGTCCCTACCAAAGCCATCACCACCGAAACGATTAAAACATTGATCATCAGTGTAACGGTAATTTCACCATTGATGTAGCCTTGAAACTTATCAGCATTTTCAATCAGTTCCAAGATTCCAAACGAGGTTCCAAGTGCCACTGCGTATGCCGCTAATGCGATGATCAGTGTTTCACTTAAAAGTTTAAATATAATAGTACTCGATGAAAGCCCTATAGAGCGCATAATCCCAAACTCGGCTTTACGATCACTCACCACCATACTCATCATACTCACAATCCCCAATATTCCCATCAAAAATGCCATCGCCCCGATAACATCCGAACTCGTTTTGATGATTTTAAACTGATTGTACGAATCGATAAAATTTTCAGTAGTTTTGGCCTCAATCTCACTGCTTAAAAGATTAACCTCTTTGAGGACTGCGTCACTTTGACTCAAATCATTCAAGCTAACCAAAAAAATCGAAGCACTTTTATGAAACAGCTCTCCCGCATCAACGAGGTTCATGACGACACCGCCATCTTCAAATCCGATACGGCTTTTAAATACCCCGCTCACTCGAAACTCTTTTTTCGAGAGTGTCACTGTTTTAGGGTGTTTCAGAGTCTCATAGATTTTCGATCCGAGCATCACTTCGCCTTGCGAGGGGATTGATCCTTGTTTGAGCGAATAGCTCTTAAAACGGTTCTCACTCACCCCATAAATCCCCACAATAGGGAGAGTATCGACCGGAGCGGCACCCAGAATCAACACGCTGGACTCTTTAACTCCAACCATGTTCATCACGGTGTCGTTGAGAGATCGGTTAATGTCACTGAAAAAGGTATCGGCAATCCCTTTTTGGGTGACGATAATATCTCCATCGGTTTTGAGCATGGCACTGTACATACTCACTACCCCTCCCGATATCGCACTGATCAAAAAGATCGCGGCGATAGAGACACTCATACTAACAAAAATGAGGGAAGTTTTAAAACGGTTTTTACGGAGTGCTTTGAGCGGTGTAATCACTGCTCAATCACTTTTTTGAGTTCGGATGTGTTCTCAATAAAATCGATTTTTGTGAGAAAATTTCCCCGAAATTTCATCACGGTGATTTTGCCCTCTTGATAGGGAAAATTGAGCCCTTGCTCTTCATCTTGGATCAAAAGAACGCGATGGGTATATTTACGCATTTTTGGCAATGCAAAACTCTCAGTGATAAATTTTGGCATTTGACTGATATCAGCGACAAAAGCTGCTTTATGTTTAGTTAAATACCCTTTCTCCTGCACGGTGAGATATTCATTCACCGTTGCCCCTGTCCCTTTTTCGAACGCCATTATAAGTGTTTTCGGCATCACTTTTAGCGTGACTCTTTTACCGTGTTGATCACTCAAATCGAGGGGCATAACCGATTGCCCCACTTTGTAAGGAGCCGCCCATAGAGTGAACGCAGCCAACATCAAAATGATAACCTTTTTCATAATAATCCCTTATGCCTAATGAAGTGACGAAAGTATAAGAGAAAAAAGGATAATTAACGGTTAATAAATACTAATGAGTTAAAGTAGCCAATATTCTAGAAAGTTCTACGTGCTGATCCAAAGTAATCGCAAAATTCTGGTCCATCACTTTGTCGAGATGATTCATCTCTGTGAGAGTAATTCCAAACGGATCTTTTTTCGCTACTTTGCTGCCAGAAGCAGAGAGGGTTACATTATCAAGTTTTTTTGAACTGTGACGGATAAAATAGGTCAGGAAATAGCCGCCAGAGTGATCTTTTTCAATGGCTACGACGACACGAGAAGCATTTGAGGCGTTCCAACTCAAATCCGGTGCAAGGATTTTAAAATCGTCCACGCTCATATAGCCGACGTACACTTTCGTGTAAATATCGTGATAACGCTGTGTCGCCGGTCGTCGAAAGAAATCGAGATCAATCGGATTTTTATTGCGAAGAGAGCGAAGCATCCACGAAAGTGTCGCATAATATTTAAAAGCAGAAATTTTGAGCTCTTCAGCGTGGGCAATTTTAGAACTTTCAATCCGAATCATAGGGGCACGCGGTGATTTAGCGCTAAGACGATCTAAAATATGGCGCGCGCTGTAAGGTTTCGTTATCCAAACCGATGCGTACGAAGGTAAATCTGACGTACCCGTTGCCCCTTCATTTAAAACCAGCAGAGCTTTCACCTCATAACGGGGAAACAGCACTTCTAGCAATGCTCGTTTTTTTCGAAGTCTTTTTTTGAGATTACTTACCGATTTCACTAATGTCATTTCAACAAAATAAAGCTCTTTGTCGGTAAACAACAGACCATCAAATTCGCCAATCTCTTTGTGGCGGGCGCGATAGATAATCTGACCTTTCCAACTCACCGAGAGAGCATCACTCATCGCCCTCGTTCGGTTTTTATGGGGGCCTTTAATGATAAAACTTTTAATTTGGGGCTCATTAGCGGCATAACGGAGAAGTTTTTCGTAGATATAGTTCTCATACACTTCCCCCTCAAAGGAGCGAAAAGCACTAATATACCCTTCATCCTCGATCGTCTGCCCCTTCGCTTCAAGCGAAAGAATATGATCAATATTATAATCGTAATATAAAAGATTATCGCCAAGTTCTGTATCGCCATCAGGAATGACCGTTTCATTAATCGTGAGCATAAAACTCTTTTTGTGCAAATTAAGGTATCTTGCAAACACCAATCATCATTTTACCTTATTTTTTACCATAAGATACTTTTGAAATGTGAAAGCAGTTTTATGTAGTGGAATTATCATCAACAAAATTAACGCATTAAAAAGTGTTTAGTAT
>NZ_JAQTYM010000024.1 GCF_028688295.1 Sulfuricurvum sp. | reverse complement strand
GATATCGAGGGGGTTACTGTCGAGAGGTCGACACTTCATAATTTTGATGAGATCACACGTAAAGACATCCGAATCGGGGACAAGGTGATCATCCTGCGAAGCGGTGATGTTATCCCTAAAATCATCAAGGTGATCGCCTCAGAACGAAACGGAAGTGAGCAAATCATCCCTCGTCCGACGCAGTGCCCCGTGTGCGGGAGTGAACTTCTCGATGAGGGGGCGCTCATCAAATGTCAAAACATGGGGTGCGAAGCGCGTGTGGTCAACTCGATCATCTATTTCGCCTCTAAACAATGTCTTAACATCGACGGGTTAGGGGATAAAATCGTGGAAGCGCTTCACAGCTCAGGGATGGTACGAGAACTCAGTGATCTCTTTAGTCTCACGATGGAACAGCTCCTATCCTTAGAGGGGTTCAAAGAGAAAAAGAGCCGTAATCTGATCGATGCGATTGCGGCGGTCAAAGGGTGCGATTGCTGGCGTTTTATCAATGCGCTGGGGATCGAGCATATCGGCGAAGTGGCATCCAAAACGTTGTGCGGAGCATTTGGAACGGCATTTGATACGGCAAGCCGTGAAGAAATTTTGGCACTGGAGGGGTTCGGGGGAGAGATGGTTGAGTCAATCCTCGAATTCGTCCGTGTGAATAGTGAGAAAATAGAGACGCTGAGAGAGATTTTAAAACCCGTAGCACCTGTAAAAATCGAAGCTCACGAGAACCCGTTTAAGGGGAAAAGCGTTGTTATCACGGGCTCGATGTCAGTACCGCGTGATAGTATCAAAGCGATACTTGAATCATTGGGAGCCAAAGTTGCTTCATCGGTGTCGAAAAAGACCGATTATGTTGTGTACGGTGAAGATGCGGGGAGTAAATATGACAAGGCGGTAGAGTTGGGGGTAACATTGCTCACTGAGAGCGAATTTCGCTCCTTAACGTCGCTTTCCGATAGTGCTTCGTCGACGGAGCGGATCCGTGTAGAGCCGAAAAATAGTCTTTTTGATTAAATAGGCGAGGTAACCCTTTACCTTGATCCCTCCTGGGAGCAATCCGGCCCCGTATTCGCCGCCGAGTGCGATCATCACCCCTTGGTTTTTAAATCGAAACGGTTGTTTTTCTTTGCCTCGGAGGGTGCGGAGGATATTTCGAGCAACACTCTCGCCTCCACGCTCAGCGAGTTGAGCAGTAGGGGGGATAAATTTGCCGTTCTCATCGAGGGCATTGGTGATATCGCCAATGGCATAGATATTGGGATGGTTGGGGAGGTTTAGATACTCATCGACATTCAAATGCCCTTTATTGTTGGTTTCAAAGCCTAGATATTGGGTAAGAGTTGATGCACACACTCCTCCGGTAAAGATCATAAACTCGAAGCTTAGGGTTTTGCCGTTATCGAGGAGTATCTCATGCTCTCGTACTTCGCTGATGCGGTTGTTATGCCAGACGTGTACACCGAGTTTGATGAGACGCTCATACGCGCTCTCAATCAAAAACGAATCCATCCCGAAAAGGACAGATTCATACGCATCGATGAGATAAACATCCACCCCACGGCATCCGAAATTACCATTTTGATAAAAACTATTGGCATACGCCGCCATCTCTGCTGCGATCTCTACCCCAGAGAGTCCCGCTCCGCCGATGACAATGTTAAACGGTTCGACATCGCATCCGAGGCTCTGGGCTTCGATGCGGTTGAGGAGAGAGCGTTCAAACTGCTGTTTAAAGTCAAGTGCCGAGGGGATACTTTTGACCCCGTGAGTGTGTTCACGAAGCCCTTTTATGAAATCGGGAAAATAGGTTCGGCTTCCGGTCGCGATGATGAGATGATCGTAGTGAATGGTTTGCGTCGGTGTTGAAACGTTTTGTGCGGCGGTATCGATACTGTTTACTTCTGCACAGATAAACTCGACTAAACCAAAACTCTTCGTTAATGAGGGGAGATCGATCATCACGGCAGACATATCGACTTTGTTGGCGATAAAGTCATACACTTCGGCTTGCATATAGTGGTAAGGATTTTTATCAATGAGGGTGATAGTAATATGGCTGTTATGGGCGAGATGTTCCATCGCTCGGATACCACCGTACCCCCCGCCGATGATTACCACATGAACTGATTGCATTTGAATCCTTACCCTAAAACTAATCCGCAATGGTATCCTAAACAAAGTTATGTCACGATAACGTATTAAAAAATAATGGAACACAATGAGACTTGATAGTTATTTGGTAGAAAGCGGCCTCGTTGAGAGCCGGAATAAAGCGCAGCAGCTGATTAAAGAACACGCTGTTAGTGTTGATGGAAAAATCATTGATAAAGTCTCGTTTGATGTCGTTGAAACGATGGTTGTTGAGATCGCCGATACGGAGCTCTATGTAAGCCGTGCGGCGATTAAACTCAAAGGGTTTCTCCCTCATACTGAATGGAATTTGAGTACTCTTCGTGCCCTCGACATCGGCTCCTCTACGGGCGGATTTACCCAAATTCTCCTTGAAAACGATGTTGCAAGTGTCACTTGTGTCGATGTGGGGAGCGATCAGCTTCATCCTTCCTTGCGGAGCGATTCACGCGTAGTCGTCCATGAAAATACCGATATTCGCTCCTTTAGTGCTGAAATCCCTTTTGAGATTGTCACGTGCGATGTGGCATTTATCCCACTGGAGCTAATCCTCGAATCAATCGATAAACTTGCTTCCAAATATATTGTTCTCCTATTTAAACCGCAGTTTCAAGTGGGGCGTGAAGTGAAACGGGATAAAAACGGGGTGGTAAAAGACGACAAAGCCATCGGCAAAGCGATGATCCGCCTCGAAGATACGTGTGCACTGTTGGGATGGAAACTCATAGCCAAAGAGGTTGCCCATATCGCGGGTAAAGAGGGAAATCAGGAGACGTGTTATGGCTTTGTCAAAGGTTGAATCGATCGCCATCGGCGGATTTGACGGGATGCATGTTGGACATCAGCAATTGTTCAACGAGTTAGGGAAACACGGAGCGATTGTCGTCATCGAGACGGGATATGCCAACCTCACCCCAGGAGAGGAGCGTGAACACTATACCCACTACCCGATTCATTATTATTCTCTCGAAGATATTCGTCATTTAGAAGGGGAGGCTTTTGTGGCTATGTTGCGAGAGCAGTTTCCTCATCTAAAAAAAATTGTCGTTGGTTACGATTTCCATTTTGGAAAAAATCGCCGCTACTCTCATGCTAATTTAGGAGAACTCTTTGAGGGTGAGATCAAAGTAATCGATCAAGTATGTATCGAGGGAGATTCGGTACATTCTCATAAAATCCGTACCAAAATCCAAATTGGCGATCTTAGCGGAGCCAACCGCTTTTTAGGGCATAACTATTCTATTAAAGGTTCCGTGATCAAAGGGCAGGGGATCGGTAAAACCGATCTCGTTCCGACGATCAATCTCGAATGTCCGGGGTATCTCCTCCCCTATGAGGGGGTATATGCCGCACTGACTCGAATCGATGGGGAGGAACATTTTCACCCCTCCGTCGTTTTTGTCGGGCATCGTGTCACAACGGATGGAAGTTACGCAGTGGAAAGCCATATTTTAGGCGAGAGTATCCAAAGCTGTGAGAGAGCATCTATCAGTTTTGTCAAATTTTTACGCAAAAATCAGAAGTTTGAGAGCCTCGAATCGCTTAAAATAGCAATCAATGATGATATTTTAAACGCACGTCGTGAATTGATTCATCTCAGTTTATAGGAATTTAATGTCAATCAGGGTAAAATCCCGCTAATTTTTCATGCAAAGGAACGCTACTTATGGGTGAGTTGTTTACCTTCTTCGGCCTAATCAGCCACGATCATAGCTTCATTTTCCTCACACACATGCTTCTTACAGCAGCAATCGTGTTGATTATCGCGAAAATGGCTACGTCAAATCTTCGTCTTGTTCCATCAGGAACACAAAACGTTATGGAAGCTTACCTGAGCGGTGTACTCGCTATGGGTGCGGACGTTATGGGTAAAGCGGAAGCGCGTCGTTATCTTCCACTCGTTGCGACCATCGGTCTTTTCGTCGGTATCGCTAACGTTATCGGTGTAATCCCTGGTTTTGAAGCACCGAGTGCATTTTTGGATTTCACCCTAGCACTTGCTTTGGTTGTTTTCACGTACTATAACTTCGAAGGTATCCGTCGTAACGGTATCATCAGCTATTTGAAACACTTTATGGGTCCTGTATGGTGGTTGGCATGGTTGATGTTCCCGATCGAGATCGTGTCTCACATCTCTCGTATTATCTCTTTGAGCTTCCGATTATTCGGTAACGTCAAAGGTGACGACATGTTCTTGATGGTAATCTTGATGTTGGCTCCATGGTTGTTGCCGATGATTCCATTTGCATTATTGACATTTATGGCTTTCTTGCAAGCGTTCATTTTCATGATGCTCACCTACGTTTACCTCGGCGGTGCAGTTCTTCTTCACGACGACCACTAAGTCCGTATGAAGCGAAGTACGTTCGACGCACTATTAAGCTTCCTCGGAGGCGTCTCTTGGGCTTTCGTTATCGTCGGAGCCTGGGTTACCTTTCAATCTTTCGTTTTCCTTGGTATTGTTCCCGCGATTATGTTTACGTTCCTCTTTATTTTCTTGGCAGTATTTTTATTGTTAGTCTTAGAGACGATGTCTATGGCACGGGAACGAAACGATATTTTGGAAAAACAGAATGAACTCCTCGAAGAAATTCGAGATACAGTAAAAGCTACACCAACGGACACGTGAAACACTACCTTATCACGGATCCCATGTTTTACGGCACTACATCCGAGACCATCGAAGCATCACTCGATGTCGTTTATTCACACGCCCTCCCCGATTTTGCCCTTTTCAGAGACAAACAAACGGTTCATTATCGTGATCTTGCCAAAACATTTATCGCGGTGTCTCGAAGTTATCGTATCTCTCGTGTTCTATTGCATGGTGATTATCTTCTTGCACACGAATTAAAAGCCGATGGAGTGCATCTTACCTCGACACAGTTTGACGAGATAACAGACGCGAAAGCCTTAGGACTTTATGTTATTATCAGTACCCATACTTACGACGAAGCACTAAAGGCTCAGGATTTAGGTGTCGATGCGATCACTTACAGCCCTATATATGAGTCTCCAAACAAAGGAAAGCCCAAGGGTTTAGAGGATTTAAAAGAAATAGTGGCTAAAATAAGAGTACCTATTTTTGCGCTCGGCGGGATTACGACCGAGGAGCAAATAAAAGCGGTTGAGGAGTGCGGGGCATACGGTTTCGCCTCTATCCGCTATTTTATATAAACCAAGGATTTTTTCGTATGTTTGAAACCATTATCGGTTTGGAAGTTCACGTCCAGCTCAACACTCACTCTAAACTTTTTTGCTCATGTCCTACGAGTTTTAACCACACTCAAAATACCAACACCTGTCCAACGTGTTTGGCACTTCCCGGTGCGCTTCCGGTACTTAACAAAGAAGCGGTACGAAAAGCGGGGATGTTCGGTACAGCGGTAGGGGCGACGATCAACCGCACGAGTTTCTTCGACCGTAAGAGTTATTTTTATCCTGACAGCCCGAGTGCTTATCAGATCACACAACTCTATACACCGGTTGTTGAACATGGGAAACTCGTGATCGATTTCGAAGACGGAAGCCATAAAATGATCCGTATCAATCGCGCGCATATCGAAGCCGATGCGGGGAAAAATATCCATGATGGGGCTATCTCAAAAGTGGATCTAAACCGTGCGGGGACACCACTGCTCGAAATCGTATCTGAACCTGATATGCGCTCAGCCGAAGATGCGATTTTGTATCTCAAAAAGCTCCACTCTATCGTCCGTTACATCGATATCTCTGATGCGAATATGCAAGAGGGGTCATTCCGCGTTGACGTTAACGTCTCTATCCGACCTCGTGGGGATGAGAAACTCTACACCCGTGTCGAGATCAAAAACATCAACAGTTTCCGCTTTATCCAACGTGCGATTGAACTCGAAGTAGCGCGTCAACGTGAAGCGTGGGAAGACGGTGTGTATGAGAGCGAGATTGTTCAAGAGACACGATTGTTTGACCAAGTAAAACAAGAGACCCGATCGATGCGCGGTAAAGAGGAAGCGGCCGATTATCGTTATTTCCCTGAACCCGATTTGCTCAAAGTGATCGTGGATGATGCAATGTATGCCGAAGTCTGTAACATTCCGGAACTTCCCGATGCGAAAAAAGAGCGTTTCGTGAGTGAGTTCGGAATCAACGAATACAATGCGGCAGTCATTACGGCTGAGTTGGAAACAGCTCATTATTTTGAAGAGATGTTGGCGCAGGGGATCAGTGCAAAAAATGCGGTAACATGGCTCACGGTTGAACTCCAAGGGCGTTTGAGCGGTGGGATGAGCCCATCAACCTCGCCGATCAGTGCCGTGATGCTCGGAACTCTCGTCAAGCGTATCGAAGAGAGCGTCATCAGCGGTAAAGCGGCGAAAGAGGTTCTCGATTACTTAATCGAAAATGGTGGCGATATCGATGAGGCGATTGATAAACTTGGCCTTAAACAAGTGAGTGACACAGGTGCCCTCGAAGCGTTAATCGATGAAATTCTCGCCGCAAACACTGATAAAGTAGCTGAGTATAAATCAGGAAAAGATAAACTTTTCGGATTTTTTGTCGGTCAGGCGATGAAAGCGTCTAAAGGTTCAGCGAATCCGAATACTCTCAACGAAATTCTCCAAGCTAAATTAGCACAATAGATATAGCATGATCAGTCGGGGAATACTAGGAGCAGCTTTTTTTCTCCACGCATCCCCGCGCTATCGCCATATTAAAAAGTTTTTTCACAATCTTCTCGAAAACTCATCGTATCCTTATAAAAAGTTTTTTGACTACACGATGATTACACTGATTATTGTCAGTGTTTTGATTTTGATTCGGCATGTTAAACATGAGGTTAGCCCTGAGTTACTTTTTTTTAATAATTACATTATTTCGGTGATTTTTTTAGCCGAGTATTTAATTCGGTTTTGGATATACAGCGATATTTCTAAAGTGGTGATTGAACAGTATGAGCATGATCTATTTTTACAGAGACCGTTTCGTTTAGGTGAAGCATATCGCAAAATTCTTGCTAAAAAAAGTGAGTATATTTTTTCCCCTTCCGCACTGATCGATTTAATGGCAATCATGCCGTTTTTCCATGAGCTTCGAATACTACGGGTTTTCATCCTCTTTCGGGTTTTTAAACTGTTTCGATACGCTAAAAGTTTGACTCAATTTGTATCGATCCTCTCTTCTAAAAAATTTGAGATTTTGACTCTTGGATTGTTTGCAACCGTTATTATCTCGGTATCATCGATTTTGATCTATATCATGGAAGCGAATAATCCTGCATCCCCGATCAATACTCTATTTGATTCACTCTATTGGTCGGTTGTAACGATCTTTACTGTAGGATATGGGGATATGGTGCCGGTAACGACGGAGGGGCGTACAGTTGCAATGGCGATCATCGTAGCGGGGATCGCGGTTATCTCGTTTGCAACCTCTATCGTGGTATCGGCATTTACTGAAAAACTCGATGAGATCAAAGAGGATAAACTGATCGAAAACGTCTCTAAAATGGAAAGTTTTTACCTTATTTGCGGTTATTCTACCCTCTCTGAGCAGGTGGGGTGGCAGTTTAAGAAAAAAGGGGCAAAAACACTGATCCTTGATGCTGATCCTATTAAAGTAGCACAAGCTCAAAAGGAGGGGTTCATCGCATTGGCGCTGAACCCTGCATCATTGCACTCATATCATCAGTTGCAAATCGATTGGGACCGACAGATTTTAGGGACCGTTTTACTGCATGAAAGCGACGTATTGAATGTTTATACCGCGCTGACGATTAGAGAATTGAATGCAAAGGTCAAGATTCTTTCGATTCTTCATCAGCAAGAAAACCGTCGGAAGCTCTCATTGGCAGGGATTGACGAAATTGTCTATACGCAACAGTTAGTCGCTTTGATGTCTAAAGAGGTGAGCGGTCGTCCGGTTGCATTTGAAGTGATTCATGCCCTTCGTTCAGAGAATAGCGGCGTATTGATTGAAGAGATTGCTTTGGATAATATTACGAAAAATCATCTCTTTGACACGGTTGAAATGGGGTTGTTCCAACGCCGTTTGATGTTTTTGGGAATTTACAAAACACTGCAACGGAAATTTCTTTTTAATCCGTCTCAATCAATTCGTATTGATGCGGGGGATGTAGCGATTGTGATCGGGACACAAGCGTTGATCGATGAATTTAAAACACTTCTGCACAAACATGCCAAAGGGAAACGATGAAATACAGTGGAGCGATTGTTTTTGGTTTTAATGAATACGCTAAACAAATCGCACTGCAAATTGTAGACGATTACGAAAAATTTGCCGTTTTCGTCAAAAATGAGTCGGAATATAGTGCAGCCAAAGAGGCTGAATTTGCGGTAGAACTATTTGATTTAAGTGAAAATTGGGATAGTTTAAAGCGATTCGATCTTAACTCTCTCATTGTTTTTTGTGCCTTGGAAGATGATGCTGAGAATGTTTTTTTAACCATTTCGCTGCGATCGATTTTTTGGGAGATGCCTATTATCGCGTTGGCGAGCGATTATGAGAGTTCGGCTAAACTCAAAAGTGCCGGGGCGAACAAAGTGATGCCAAAGCTTCAAATTACGGCAAATGTTATTACCGAAATGTTCGAAAAACCGACTGTAACCGAAGTTCTTCATGATATTCTTTATGAAGAATCGTCTCTTAAAATAGCCCAAATAACGGTTCCGCATACCTCGAATTTCGTAGGTAAACATTTACATGATATTGACTTTTCAAAAAAGTATGACGTTTTGGTATTGGCGATTGTGGATCATGCTTTGTCGGCGACTTTCAGTTTTACAGCGAAAGGGCATAATCATCACATCGATCCTGAAGACATATTGGTCGTTGTCGGTTATGATGAGAAAATTGAAGCTTTTAAATCGGTCATTGAGGGAGTGTCATGAAACGTGTCGGAGTGATTGGCGCAGGTAAATGGGGTGAAGCTCTCGCTTTTGCTTTGAGTGAAAAAAACGAAGTAATTATCACTTCTCGTACTGTGCGTGAATGGCCGAATTTTAAATCACTCTCTGAAGTGCTGGCGTGTGAGTATCTCATTATCACGGTTCCGGCACAGCAAATCGGAAAATGGCTGAAAGAAAATTTCATCTTCAGCGGACAAAAGGTTCTTGTTGCGGCAAAAGGGATCGAAGCTTCTAGCGGGAAATTTTTAAATGAAATCTATGCGCAGTATGTTCCCGACGAAAATCTCTGTTTTCTCTCCGGACCATCGTTTGCAGCTGAAGTGATCCAATCTCTTCCGACGGCATTGGTTATTAACTCTGTCTCAGATGCTAGCGCAAAAGAGTTTGCGGCACTTTTTCCGAGGTTTATCCGCACGTATGTGAGTGATGATGTGATTGGTGCGGAGATTACGGGGGCGTATAAGAATGTTATAGCCATCGCGGCGGGGATATGTGAGGGGCTAGGTCTAGGTCATAACGCGGCGGCGAGTGTGATCGCACGCGGACTGGTGGAGATGCAGCGCTTTGGAAAAGCGTATGGCGCTAAGGATGAGAGTTTTTTGGGGCTTAGTGGAGCGGGAGATTTGTTTTTAACCGCCAGCTCTTCTATGTCACGTAATTATCGGGTGGGTCTTGGTTTAGCGAGTGGAAAAAGCAAAGAGGCAGTATGTGAAGAGATCGGCGAAGTGAGTGAAGGGATCGGGACGGCGTATGCGTTGCATGAAATTGCGATGGCACGAGGTGTATATCTCCCGATTGCGGCAGAAGTGTACGCAATACTTGAGGGAAAATCACCGCAACAAAGTTTGCGCGATTTGATTGAGCGCTGATGGATACACGTAAGCAATCAAAAAAATTATGGATCGCTTTGGGGATCGCATCGAGTGTATTTTTTCTCTCGATGCTACTGCTAACCTTTACTCAAGCCGCTTTGATTGCGTCGATTGTGTTATTGGTTGCGTTATGGAGCAACGAAGCATTACCGATGGCGGTTGTCTCATTGTTACCGATTATACTGTTTCCGGCTTTTGGGATAACCGATACGAAAACAACGGCACTTAATTACGCCAATCCTATCGTCTATCTCTTTTTCGGTGGATTTTTACTCGCGATAGCGGTCGAAAAAAGCGGGTTACACCGATGGATGGCACATCATTTGTTAGGGTTGTTTCCTAAAACAGCTAAAGGGGTGATTTTTGCATTGGCATTCACCGCAGCAGCGTTAAGTTCACTCCTTTCGAACACCACAACAACGTTATTGTTGATGTCGATGGGACTTTTTCTCTCTACCATCCCTGCCGTACAGATGCGCTATCTTCTTGCAATCGCCTATGGAGCAAGTATAGGGGGGATTATGACACCTGTGGGAACGGCCCCTAATCTGATATTATTAGGTATTTTAGGGGAGCATTCTCTTCCGCAAATTCCGTTTGTTCAGTGGGTGATCATGGTCGCTCCGTTGGCATTGGTGATGTTGGCGATGATGGGTTGGATTTTAGGAATCGGCTTGGGAGATGAGCCTTCTCATGCGAGCGAGTCTCATCCTCCTCTCACCTTTGCGCAGAAAAAAGTACTCTTTTTGCTCGGGACACTGATGGCCGTGTTGCTTGTCAATGCTCCGATTAAACCCTATTGGAATGGTTTAGGGTTAGCGGAAGAGGGGGTAATGCTTACTTTTGGTCTGCTATTATTTTTACCGCAGTTTGATTTACTCGATTGGATGGAAGATAAAGGTAAAATCCCGTTTCGAATTATGTTTTTGTTTGGAGCAGGTTTCGCAATCGCTAAAGCGTTTTCAGATACGGGATTGGCGGACGCGACCGCGCAGAGTTTGGGAGTCTTAGGGACATTGGCTCCGTGGATGATTTTGTTGGCAATTGCGACGATGATTACCTTTACGACGGAGATTACTTCCAATACGGCACTGATCTCGGTTATGCTTCCGGTGATTTACGCTTTTTCGATTCAAAATCATTTTGATCCGCTTCTTTTTATGATGGTAGCGACGATTTGTGCGAGTTACGCGTTTATGCTGCCGATTGCCACCCCTCCTAATGCCATTGTGATGTCCAGTGGGGTGATAAGCATCGGTACAATGGCACGCTATGGGTTGGTTTTAAACGTTATAGGGATTGTTTTAATTGTCCTTTTTGCCCATTTTTATTGGAAAAATTTACTTTAAAAGGTGATAGATGTTAGTGCATATTGTGATGTTTCAGTTTAAAGAGGAGAATAAAGAGGTGAATTTGGAGCGGGTGAAAGAGATGCTCGAAGTGTTGCCTTCTCAAATCGATACTTTGCGCTCTATGGAAGTGGGGATTGATATTAGCCGAAGTGAACGTTCATTTGATCTCGTACTGGTGTCAACTTTTGACGATCAAGAGGGGTTAAATGTGTATGCTCCGCATCCGGCGCATCAAGCAGTAGTCAGTGTAATCAAAGAGGTAACGACCCTCTCTAAAGTCGTTGATTACATACAATAAGGAAATTCGTGAACGAAACATCAGTTATCAATGAAAAAATCACAGATGACAATCAATCTGAACCATTTTTTAAAAAATATAAAATTCATTTATCGGTTGCGGCCGCAGTGTTGGTAGTCGGAGTCAGTGCATTTGCTCACTACAAAAATGAGCGGGTAAAAGAAGAATTGGTAAAATCACTGAGCGAATATCAAGAGAGCCTTGTCCTGATGGGCGGTGAGCTGAAATACGACGCAATAGAGTGCAGCGGCATCCTCACAACTGATTGTGAAATTAGCGCATTGAAATTCTCGATAATGGGTCAAGAACAACTCTCTATAGGGTCACTCCGTTTAGGTGATGTGGCGTCATTGGCTGAGTTGAAAGCATTTTCAAAAGGGGAGAATGTTAATACCTCTATCGATATCGAAGCGGATGCGGTAGCGCTCCCTAAACCGATCATCGGACAAATGATCGCCCAAAATGTCAGCAATGCATTCCAACAAAGTACCCTCAGTAAACTCAGCTCGATCAACCTTGTATTCAAAGGTGAAATCGAAGGGACACAAATGCATTTAAAGCATCTCGAAATCGATCAGTTTAGAATTGACAACCCTATTATGCCGTTGGAATTTTCAATGAGCGCACGTGAGGTTTCGAGCACAGCTCCCGATTCGATGATTTTAGAAAAGTTTTCCCTTGGGATTGAAAATCGTGCTATCTCGGACATTACGTATGAGTCGGTGAAAAGTTTTGTCGACACTCTCCAAGACGAAGAGAAAGCAATTTTTCTAAAAGAGTTTTCACTTACTCCATCGGATATGAAGGAGCGTAAAAAAGCATCAACAGCTATTAATAACGCAATTGCAAAACGGTTTGAAGCAGATTTATCAACAACCCCAGGAATGGTTGAAAAAGAGCTGATTGGAGCAATGATCAAAATGCTCAAAGGGGAAACCGAGACGATTGTTTTAGAAGGTAAAAACAAGAACGATCTAACGATGATTCAAATACAAGATGCATTGCAACAATCTTCTGCAATGGCTATACCAGAAGCTGAAAAATATATGGCTGATAAGTTTAAAATCGAGGTTGAAGTCGATTAAGGGTTAGGAATCGGGTAACCGATTGCATACCATGGAAGTAGATTATCTCAGATCCGATTTTATTGTTCAGGTTATTTTTGCTTTCTTGATTGACGTTCTTCATTGAGCATGGCGCTTAATGTGTCAACAACCTCTTTACTCGCAGCCTCTGCCTTCTTGAAATAGGTCATAATATTTGCTGATTCTTGAGAACAGGTATTGGTTTTAACACACTGAATCGCCGCTAAAATATTTTCATGCACCGCTTTATGGGGTGATGTAAGCTTTCCAAAACTTGGTGTTGATCCAAAAATTTCTGCACCTTTGCCACCTTCTGCCCATTTACCCAAACGGCAGTGATGATGATCTACGAATTCACCTTCAAGTTTGAGACTAAAAACACTTTTGTACCCTTTGGCTTTAAAGAGTAGGTGGTCGAGTTTTACTAGAACCATAAAGACAGAATAGAGAACATTGGTAGAGTCGTTATCAATAGTTTCGGTTCGTAGTCCGAGATCAGTTAAAGTTGTGTGGAAGAGCTCTAGCTTTTTACTCGAAAGGGAAGAAATCTCCTCCATGGCACTTGAGCGTTCATAGATTTCTACGGCATTTTGTTTAAGGCTTTGGACGCTCATCGCTACTTCGGTAGTCGCTTTTTGCGTCCTCTCGGCAAGTTTTCTTACTTCATCAGCAACGACGGCAAATCCCCGCCCGTGCTCACCCGCCCGTGCTGCTTCGATTGCGGCATTTAAGGCTAAAAGATTGGTTTGATCGGATATATCTTTGATGAGGTTGATCACAGAACTAATCGAACTTACACTCTCATTAAGAGAAGAGACCGAATCATAGTTTTGGGTAATGTTGACGACAAGTTTCTGCTGGGTTTGTATTAGTTCTCTAATTTCTAGATTAATTTCCGTAGTATTAGCACAGTTGTTTTTGCTTAAATCTTCTATCTCTTCTAAATGTTTGACGTTTTCTGCGAGATCATTTTGCAATTTTGAGAGGTCATTTTGACATGCGTTTGTCAAATTGTCCGTTAAGTGATGGATGAGTTCTGACATTTTAGCTTGAGAACTCAATTGTTCATTGTGACGTGTTAAGCGTATGACTTCCTCTTTGAGGGAAAGATTTTCTTCTTCTATCTTTGTTATTCTCTCTTTAAATTGTAAAAGCTGATCTTCGCAATTATGATTTCTAAAAAACATTTAGTAAACTCCTGAATAAAATAGTACACTAAAAACCAGTTTGGTCTGTGTAATTGCTATACTTATCAATAATTGTAATAAATGTAGGTGTTGAAAAGGTTTCGTTAAACTTGTTTTGGGTTAAAATAAGCAAAATTAATTAGTAAAGAGAATAATGTATATTTTAAATAGTGATAAAACAATTCTAATAGTTGAAGATGATATTGAAAGTAACAATAATATATCTTATCTATTGAAATCAAAGTTTGCAGAAGTAATTAGTGCGTATGACGGAATGGAAGGATGGAAAAAATATCAGGAGAAAAATCCAGATATTATTTTAACCGATATTGAAATGCCTAAAATGGACGGTTTGGCATTGATTCGAAGAATTCGTGCAGATAATGAGACTATACCGATTGTCATCCTTAGTTCATATTCACATTCACACTATCTCCTTGATGCAATCCCTTTGAAGCTTGAAGAATATTTGCTCAAGCCGATTACGATGTCAAAACTGAACGGCTTGCTCCAAAACCTGGAGCGGAAGGGTAAAGACAATATGTCGCATAGCATTGATATCGATGAGAATATACGGTATGACTTTCAGAGCAAATCGATCTTTCAAAACGGTACCGTCCTTCGGCTATCTCATTTGGAAATCTCATTGATGGAACTTCTTCTCAAACGCAGAGGGTATATCGTCAGCTATGAAGAGATAGAGTATGCACTCTATGGTACGCAAGAGGTTAGTCGAAATGCACTTAAAATAGTTGTGAGCAATCTACGTAAAAAAATAATCGGACTTCAAATCCAAGCGACGCCAAAATTAGGATATCGCCTCTCATGAACCAGTTTACTGAATTTACCTCAAAATCTCATCTGTTTAATCTGATCGATCATACCTATCATAGACTCTCATTCGTAGATAGCAACTATATCTATCGTGCTGTAAATAAAATATATACGACAATGTTTAATCGTGCTTATAATGAGATTATCGGACATCATGTGGCTGAAATATTGGGGACGAATGTTTTTCACAATATCGTTAAGCCCTATCTTGATCGGGCATTGGCAGGTGAAGAGATTTGTTACGAATCATGGTTTGATTTTGTCGAAGCTAAGCGATCATATTTACTCGTGCGATATCAGCCGATTTATGAAGATAGTAAAGTAATCGGAGTCGTTGTTTCCAGTACCGATATTACAGAACGGAAAGAGCTTGAAGAGGAGAAAGCTCTGCAGAATAAATTGTTAATCGAACAATCGCGGATGGTACAAATGGGAGAGATGGTCGCTTTTGTCGCGCATCAGTGGCGTCGCCCGCTCCATACACTTTCGACCTATCAATTACGTATGCGTTGTCGCTTGGAGGAAGTATCGTGCAGCTGCATCGATGATGAATTACAACGGAGTGAAGAGTTATTGGAACATCTCTCTCAAAGTTTGGAGAGTTTGTACCATTTTCACAGTGATTATGGAGGAGAAATACTGGTAAAAATATCCGTCGAAGAGGTAGGACATCTTTTAGAACCTCACCTTAATGCCGCTAATATTAAACTCGAAATCGATCTTAGCGATGCGTTACGTATTCATACGGAGATTCCAAGCAGTCGGATGCTTCATCTCTTTTTGGTATTTATTGAAAATGCGATTGAAGCACTCGAAAAATCAGACAAAAACGATAAACGAATTCGAGTAAGTGGATGGGAGAATTCCAAAACAGTCACGGTCAATATCCATGATAATGGGGATGGGATGACATTAGAGCAGTCTATGATGATTTTTGATGCGGGGGTAAGTACTAAAGGGGACAATGGTCATGGGTACGGTCTCTATTTTGCTCGTAAAATCCTTAGCGAACAGTTGGGGGGATCGGTTGAACTGATCCGTAATGAAGAAGGGGTATGTTTTCGGTTAACATTTCCGAAACGGTTAGCTTAAACTTTTATGATGGCTATAATCATTACAGATAGACTTAACACACTATTAACAAAATGGTATTAGAATAATCGAAACTACTCAAAGGAGTTTCCGATGAAAATGTTATTTACGGTCGTATCGGCTATGGCTTTGCTCTCTGCTATCGCATACGCAGAGATGCCAGAGATGAATCAAGAGCGTGTTGAAGCGCAACAAGAGATTCAAAACCGGTTTAAAGAGATGAAGACGGATGAGCTTCTAGAAAAACGGGGAACCATGATGAATCAGCAAGAGCGTGAAGCACTTCATAATGAGCTTATGAATCGACAGCAATCGATGACAAAAGAGCAGAATGATAAATTGATGAGTAAACCGGAAAATCGGACTCCGAAAATGAAAAATCAAGGTTCAGGTATGGGTGGAGGGAAAGGGGGTCGTTAATCCTTTATTCCTCCAAAGAATAGACCGCCTTAATCGTATAGCTCGCTCTGGGCTGTACGGAAATAATATCACTACCTATATTGGCAGTTTCGACACAGATCATTTTTTTATAGTCCTCCATCGCCAAATCAGCTTTTTGTTCACATACACGGATCCATGGATTCCACACAACAGCAGTACGGCTCCCCTCTGAGACAATGTGTATTTCTCTTTTTAATGCACTGTCTTGAATTGCTATATCACCGCCGTCTGTAGGATAGACTCGATCGGTTTCAGCCTCTATGATGATCGGAGTATCCTCTTTTTTTTCACGGCTCTCATCGGTTTTATCGATGTAGGTGAATCCTTCGAGTCCTGTTATCTTTGTTTGGGTGATATCACCTACAGTAAAATAGGTATGAAGTGCTTGAGTAATTTCAAACGTGCTATCACCTCGGTTTTGAGTGGTGAGTTCCATGGTGAGTGATTTTCCTACGGTCACTTTGAGGATAAGGCGAAAACGGTGAGGCCATAGCACATACGTTTCGGGTGAATCACTCAGTTCAAAGCTAATACTACACTCTTGATCTTTGAGCAGATACGAGGAGACGACACTCCACATACGGGTGCGCGCCAGTCCGTGATCGCTGCGACCTTTTCCCTCTGGATCGGGACCAAACCACGGCCAGCAGATCGGGACACCTCCTCGGATCGGAGTTCCCTCTTTAAAGATCGCTTTTTCACTGAGAAAGAGTAAATCATTTTCGTCGGAAGCAAAGGTATAGGAGAGCAGGTGTGCTCCATAAACGGAGATCGCGGCAGTAGCATGAGGGGTAGTGATGAGGGCAATGGGAAAGCCCTCTGGCCCCTCTTTAAAAGTGACATACCCTGCATGGGAAAAGCGGGAATTGAGGGTTTCGATATCCATGAGGCTTCCTTAGCTATTCTTTAGTGCTTCTATCTCTTCGGCTTTCTCTTCTATGGTGAGAAGTTCATCGACTTTTTCTTCATAAAGGGCTTTGGTTTTTTCCAGCTCCTCGGCTAAAACGCTAATTCCGATTTTTTCGTATTTTTTCGGATCGGCGAGAGAGGCGTTTAGCTCATCGATTGCAGTTTCGAGGGCTTCGATCTCTAGGGGTAATTTTTCGAGTGCACGTTGTTCATTGAAGGTGAGTTTGAAAACTTTCGGTTTTTCGCTCTGCACTATCACCGTGGCTGTTGCGGATTTGGCAAATTCTGCTTCCATTGCATCCATCTCAAGCAACTCTTTTTCATCTTCGAGGTATTCGCTGTAGGGTTTATAGCTCTCTTCGATGGTTCCGTCCCCTTTGAAGATAAAGAGTTTTTTAGCGATCTTGTCGACGAAATATCTATCATGGCTTACGAGGATAACAGCACCTGCAAAGTTTTGGAGCTTCTCTTCGAGGATATTGATCGTCGGGATATCGAGATCATTGGTCGGCTCATCGAGGATGAGACAGTCTACTTTTTTGGTAAACAGCAAGGCGAGGGCGACACGGTTTTTCTCTCCGCCGCTGAGGACTCCCACTTTTTTATCGAGGAACTCACGTGGGAAGAGGAAGTTCTTGAGATAGCCGTAAACGTGATAATCTTGCCCCTGTGCATCGACTCGGTCTCCGCCGTGAGGGCAGAAGGTTTCGATGAGGTTGAGATTATCGTCCAGCATTTCGCGGTGCTGATCGAAATAGCCGATGGTGAGTTCTCCCATCTTGATAATCCCGTTGGTCGGTTTAAGACGCCCTAGGAGTGCTTTTAACAGTGTTGATTTACCGCTTCCATTGGGTCCTACGACGGCAATGACGTCTTTTTGGAGGATTCGGGTGGAGAAATTACGGATCAACTCTTTGTCTCCCAGTTTAAGTCCGAGATTTTCCACTTCAAAGAGCATTTTTTGGCGATTTACACCCTCTCCACGGTTAAAGTGTTTGGCTTCGCGTTCTAGTTCCAGTTTCATTTTTCGGATGCGGCTAGGGTTATTTTTGGCATCTTCACGTAGTGCCAATACCCTCTGTTTTCGCCCCTCATTTCGCTTTAGTCGTGCTTTTACCCCTCGACGGAGCCATTCGTTTTCGGTTTTGAGAAGTTTAAGGAGGTTGTCGTGCTGTTGCGCCATCGTCCGTAAGAGTTCTTGTTTTTGTTCGAGATAGTTGCTGTATCCCCCGCTAAATTCACGCAGAGCGCAATCTTCCACCTCGATGGTTTTAGTGGCGATTTGGTCGATGAAATAACGGTCATGCGAGATAAAGAGGAGGGTGAATTTCTCTTTTAGGATCAGCTCTTCGAGAAACTCCACCATGTAAACATCGAGATGGTTGGTCGGTTCATCGAGTAATAAAATATCGGGCTTGAGTAGTAGCAGTGAAGCGAGAGCAACACGACGCTGTTCACCACCGCTGAGGAGATTGACCTTTTTATCTTCATACTCTTTGAGCATGAAATGGTGCATGATTCGCTCAATCTTATCATCGAGATTCCACGCATTATGATGATCGAGAAAGGTAGTGAGGTGGGATTGCTCTAGCAGGAGTGTTTCATTGTCGAATTGCTCAGCGAGGAGGGCTGAGATCTCATCAAAACGGACTTTTGCCGTCCGTAGCTCTCCTAAACCTGCTTCGATCGCTTCACGGACATTATGAGAGGGGTCAAATGCCGGGACTTGTGAGAGCATTTTGATCTCGATTCCCTGACGGTTGATCCGCTCACCGCCGTCGGCATCGAGAGAACCGTGGACAATTTTCATCAGGGTCGATTTTCCGCTGCCGTTTTTACCGACAATAACGATACGCTCACCTTCGTCGATATGGAAGTTGATGTTCTCTAAAATTTTTTGGGCTTCGTAGTGTTTGCTGACACCTAGGAGATCGACTAATGCCATATGTGTTTTATTCCTATATGAGGATACTTCTGCGAATTATAGCGGAAGGGAGCTTAGGGGGATTATCGCTTCATTTAAATTGGTTAACATAGCTATGACTATTGTGTGACCATTTAATGGGTAAACTGTCATTAATCAAAATGAGGAGAATACTATTATGAAAACAAAATTAACTTTGATTTTATCCGTTATGTTGACAGTTGCCATAAATGTGAATGCTGGTGAGATAGATGGAGGAGCGGTAGTGGGTAGTATGTTGGGTGCAGGGGTCGGTTCTGCAGTTGGTTCAGCAACGGGTGGCAAAAATGGTGCGATTATCGGTGGTGGAGTCGGTGGTGCGTTGGGTGCTGCTGTCGGAAGTAAAGAGACAACTCGTTCTACAACACAAGTGGCTACAAGAGAGAAAGTGGTCTATGTAGATCGAAATCGTGAACATCACGATAACGGAAAGCATAAAGGGCATCATAAGCATCGTAATCGCGATTAATAGTGAAACTTACCCCTTACTCAAAAACAATGATTCCGCGATAGATACCACGTCGAAATGGCGTAATCGGTATAAGGGGTTTCACGCTGAGCAGGTGGGATTGAGTCGTTGCGGAGTTTGCTTCGGATAATCCCAAAGACGATAAAACCGAGTAATAGTGCTCCAATGGCGATAAACCAGTCACTTTTCCACCATATAAAAGCGGCGATGAGGTAGTTCCCATAGCTTAGAGAATATCCCATTATCCTTGCAAAGAGTCTGCACTGGCGTGTCGGTAACGTCGGTGTGGGATCGATATTGAAAGTTAAGCGCTCATTATTCATGATCGAATTATAGCGGATGTGAGTTTAACGGGTGGTTATCTCTGTTTCGATAATGTCACTCGCGCCGATTTTAGGGCAGTTTGAAATGAGAATGGATCATTGAGCGCAGGGACTAGAGTATTGATCGGAGTTTTCGGATATCCAAACGGTGCAAAGAGGTGATGGGGTGCCAAGATTCCAAAACGGATAGGCAGTTGCAACTTCCCAAGTTTATTAAAAATTACAACACGATCTCCCTCTTTTAAGCCTCGCTCTTGCGCTTCGGATTCATTGATCAAAAGGTAGGCTTCCTCTTCATCTTTGAGTAGTTCGGCGACTTCCCCCGTACGGGTCATTGTATGCCACTGTTTTTTTGTCCGTCCGGTGAGGAGAACGAATTCATCTGCGTTTAACTCTAGAGCGGAAGAGACAATCGGATGAAATTGTGCTTTGTGTGAAGCGGTTGCAAACACTTCATCTGCATACAGCCGTTCCCCTCCCCACTGATACGAGAGACTCTCATACTCTTGCGTACTTTGATCGCATAACCGCTTTTGGGTTAATTGTTTATACTCATCGTAAACTTCTGACGTATCGATAAAATCAAATCCTGAAAATCCTAATGCACAAGCAACGGAACAGACGATCTCGGAGTCGCTTTTGGCACCGTGAGGGGGAGGCTTAAAGGCTCTGACTCGCTTTATAAAGCGTTCGGAGTTGGTCATACTCCCCTCTTTTTCACCCCATGCAGCGCTGGGAAGAACGAGGTTCGCTAGAGCGGCCGTTTCGCTCAGTACACAATCTTGGACGACTAAAAAAAGATCGTTTTGCAAAAGGGCAGAGCGAGTTTTAGAAACATCAGGGAGGGTGAGGAGCGGGTTAGTGCAGGCTACCCATAGAAAGCGTAGCTCATCTCGCAATATTGCTTCGATAGCATCGGTGATACTCATTCCTACCTCTGAAGAGATCGTATCGGAGGGGAGATTCCAATGGTGTTCACATTCATTGCGATGTTGAGAGTTACGGACATCTCGGTAACCTGGGAGACCGTTGGAGAGGTAGCCCACTTCGCGTCCCCCCATGGCATTAGGCTGACCGGTGAGAGAGAAAGGGAGCCCTTTGTGTGCGTTAATCCGACCCGTAGCCAAAAAGAGGTTTATAAATCCGAGATTGCGCATCACCCCATCCACCGCTTGGTTCAACCCCTGACACCATAACCCAACAATTTTTTTATCCGATCCGAAAAGATCCACTAAAAGATCAGTATCTTTGATGGATAACCCGCACGATTGGATCGCTTTAACGTAGGGTATCGCTTGTGCGGCATCGATGGTCTGAGCGAATCCTTCGCAGGAGTGAGAAATAAAATCGCTATCACACCCGCCGCGTGTGTGAATCTCTGACAAAATGGCGTTGTAGAGCATCGTATCGCTTCCGCTGTGAAGTCCGAGCCAGAGATCGGCTTTCTCGGCGGTTTCGGTACGGATCGGATCGATAACAATGATGTGGGTTTCAGGGTGGGATTTTTTACGCGCTAAGATGCGTCGATGGAGGATCGGGTGTGCCCATGCGGGATTGGAACCGCTGATGAGGATGACATCAGCATTGTCGATATCGGCATAATTTCCTACGGCTCCGTCGCTACCGAATGCCATCTTGTGGGAAACGACGGCACTTGCCATACACAATCGTGAGTTCGCATCCACGTTGTTGGTCCCCAGATACCCTTTGATCAGTTTGGTAAAGAGATAGCTCTCTTCGGTGAGGAGCTGTCCTGAGAGGTAAAAATAGAGAGATTCACGGGGAAGAGATTTAATCTGATCGGCTAAAACGGAGATCGTCTCCTCCCACGATATTTCGCGGAAAGGGTCGGTTTTGCGGGATCGGTATAACGGTGTGGTGAGGCGATTGGTATCGAGAGCTTTTGCCATCTGAATCGGTTTAAAACACAAATCTCCCTGCGTTGAGGGGTTGGATTTATCCCCCTTAACTCTGACGCCCTTATCGGTGCACTCGACGCTTAAGGCGCATCCTGTCCCGCAAAACGGGCATCCCGTAGCGATCGCATCACTCATCGGTGTATCCGATCCAAGCTCTGAAAATCTTGGCTAGACTCATGCACCATCGCAAAGTTATGGCGTACGATCTCGGCGATTTCACTGATCTCATAGTGATTGCGAAGACGTTTAATAAACTGCTCCAAACTCTCATCACCGATCCGGCTATCTCGATAGAGTTTCATCAACTCCGCCACGTAGCGGGGTGCTTCTTCGAGAACTATCCCTTTTAGAAAAAGCTTCGCCTCTTCGTCATTATGGCTGAGACTTCCGCCGAGGAAAATATCGACCCCAAGGGTCGTTTTCCCATCACGAGGAACTTTACACCCCACAAATCCTAAATCTCCCGCACCGTGGATGCCGCATCCTTTGATACACGCGGACCAGTAGAGGCGTACTTTTGCATTCTCAATCGGAACATGTTGGCTTAAAAACTCGCTCATAATGATTGCATCGGGTTTTCCGGGGATTACCCCAAATGGGCAGTGTTCGCTTCCGGCACAGGCGATGAGGTTTGCCATATAGGGCGATGGTCGGTTGGGGTATCGGTGAAAGAGCGGTGAGTCCAGCGCGGTGATTTCATCACGAATCCCGGTTAGGATAAGGTTTTGTTCGATGGTGAGGCGGATGGCTCCGTTTTGGGATTCGGCGATACGGGCGGCTTCCATTAAATCGCTTCCGCTAAAGACACCACTAGGGACTGCGGCATAGAGGGCGAGCGTTCCGTCTTTGAGTGCGATGCGGCCGTAGTGATCTCCCCCCTCGGCATCACACAGTGTCGTCCCCGCTTGAGGCATATCGTGTCCCAGCGATTCGATAATGGCACGTCGAAACTCCTCCATCCCGACCGCTTCGATGAGAAATTTGAGACGGTTTTTATTGCGATTATCCCGAAACCCGTAGGTTTTAAAGAGGGATGCAACGGCGATAAAGACTGCTTTTGCCTGTGAGGGGAGAACAAACATATCGGCACTTTGGGCGAGATGTCCGACACGTCCTCCGAGGTAGAGATTAAACCCGTATTCTCCCTCTTTTTGGGCAAGGGCGAGGGCGAAGTCTTGACCGAAGATGTTGCAGCGGTTGGAGAGTGAGCCGTTGATACCGATATTGAATTTACGAGGCAGCGTAGTGATCCACTCGTCGTTTTTTAAAAATACCCCTTGAATCTCTTGGAGGAGTGTGTGACATGTGATAATGTTATCTTCGGCTAATCCATCGAGAGGGTCGAGGAGGATATTTCGGAAATTGTCGACTCCTGTTTGATAGCTCGTGAGCCCTACCTCTTCTAAAAGTTTTAACGCTTCAGGAAGATCTTCGATGCTAACGTAGCGCAGTTCGATCTGCTGACGGGTAGTGAGATCGATGTAGTCACGTCCGAAACGTTGTGCAACATCTGCCAATACCAATGCTTGGTGGGGTGTGAGGGCACCTCCTGCGATCCGAACGCGAATCATAAACCGCTCAGGGGTAGCAGGGCGATCAAAAACACCGAAGCTTTTGAGGACGAAATCTTTATCTTCGTCGGTGATCGACGCATACCCTGTTTTGGAATACCCGATCAGTCGTTCCCACGCTTCACGAGCACTAAAAGCATCCTTGATCGATTCGGTTTTGTGCCGTTTGACACTCCGCTCAGTATTAGCCTGCGCAAGCGATGTCATAACATTCTCCTTTGGATTCGTAACGATATGTTGGGAGAACTTGTGCTAAATTGACAACATTTCCAAATACCAAAATGGCCGGTTTTGGAGCTCCTTTGGAAGCAGTGATAAGTTCGCCTAACGTCGTAATAATGGAGCTTTGGTTCGCAGTGGTAGCATTGGAAATAATCGCGACGGGTAATGCGGCATCTACACCCTGATCCAATGCCTCTTTGACTATTTGTCGGGTTCGGCTGAGCCCCATGAGGACAACGGTGGTGTGATCACTGGCACTGAGCATCGGAATCCATGAAAGATTCACGCGATCTCCTGAGAGGTGTGCCGATACGATTGAAACTCCGGTACTGACACCGCGCGCGGTCGGGGCGATTCCGGCGGAGAGCGGTCCTGAGAGAGCCGAAGAAATTCCGGGGATTACTTCGGTCACAATAGCGTTTTGCGAGGCATAAATCGCCTCTTCGGTTCCGCGACCGAAGATGTAGGGATCACCGCATTTGAGTCGTCCGACAGTGTATCCCTGATGAGCATAGTCGGTAATCATCGTATTGATCTCACTTTGGGGGAAGCTGTGCTTTCCTTTCTCTTTTCCGACGAATACCACTTTGGTACGTGGCGGGATGAGGTCGATGATCTCTTGGGTGAGGAGATGATCGATGAGGGCGATATCAAGTTTTTCGATGGTTTTAAGAGCTTTCAAGGTGAGGAGATCGGCATCACCGGGTCCGCAACCGATTAAATATAATTTTCCGTTCATGGGATATTCCTTATTAGGACTTTTTTGTCTTTAAAAATAATAGTGTAAAATAGCGATAAGAAAAACAAATTTTTGGTTAATTTTTAATCAGTTTGTCGCAAAGGATTGATAATGGCACTTTTCCCGATGTTTGTCGATTTAAAAGATCAAGATTGTGTGGTGATTGGAGCAGGGGAGGTTGCATTGCGTAAAATTGAGCAATTGGTAAAATTCTCACCCGCCTTGAGTGTCATTGCACCCGAAATTCATCCTGAGATTCGTACTCTTGCTAAAGAATATCCGATTACTCTGATAGAGCGTATATATGAACTGAGTGATTGTGAGGGGCGTTTTTTAGTGATCGGAGCGCTGGATGATTTGGGTGAGCAAGAAAAAATCTATCACAATTGCGTCCAGTCCAAGATTCCGGTTAATTGTGTCGACTCTCCTGCATTGTGCAGTTTTATTTTTCCGGCATTGATCGTTGAGGGGGATTTGTGTGTGGGGATCAACACGGCGGGACGTGCACCTGCGGTGAGTTCAGCATTGCGGAAATTTTTAACGTCGATGATTCCAGCGGGGATTCATGATCTGATCGATCAGGTTCATGCAATTCGTCAGAGTGAACCGGTGGGTAAACCCCGACAGGAGAAGATTATTCAAATATGTCGGGAATTTTTCAAGAAGTGTGAGATTTTTTGAAAGCAATTTGCATTAAACTATTTCGATATCCTTCAGTGTTTAAATTGTGGTTACCTAATGAGTGATCTTTTTATCCTCTCAATGAATAGATACTATCAGGATAAGCTCATGTTATTACTGATAGCGTCGCACTTATTTATTGCTTCAACTAAAAAAGTCGATAGCTATCATGTGAGATGTCATGAAAAAGTATTAATTATATAAATAAGTATGTATAATTCATTTTTACCTAATGATTAAGGAAAATATGTGGCTGCATTTAAAAAACTGAATTTAGATTTTGGAAATATAGCAAATTCTATAAAGAGTTTTTCTGGTGTAACTTCTGTACAAGAAGGTAAACCAAATTGGGTTATACAGTGTGATGGAAAAGAGGTTATATTATCTATATGGCTTATTGGAGATGGTACTACAACAATTAATCCTGATGTTGGCAAATATCAAGATTTGGGTTTACAAATTACAGAACATATAATAGCTAAGTGTAAAACTTCTGATGCAAAATCTGTAACTTCTTCAATTAGGTACTTTAAAGAAGAGGATTTTGAATTGATAATTCATTACTTAAAAGAAGCCATTGAAGAACTTGATATTCAAATTTATGATTTACCATCAGGAAAAAAATATGAGCTTAAAAATAAACAATATAAAGATTCATTTACACTAATCAAACATAATAATGGAACGTTACAGCTTCAGGGTAAACCTTTAAGTGTTTATCGTGAGTTGTATGCAATACTTTCTGAACTTGTAAGTATAGAAGAAATTATTAGTATTAATAACGCTATACATAAAGTAAATTTGGAGAAAGCCGATGTATATGCTGAACTGGAATTTGAAATACCAGTAGCATATACAAAATTGTGCAATACAACTAAAAAAATTTTAATGGCATCTATTGCTCTTAAAAAAATTGATATTGAGTTAGATGATTATGGTTCATTCGTTTTTGGTGCGCTCAGAGGCCTGGAAGCATTTATGAAACTTATTATTAAACAAAAGTATAGAACTGTTGCGAGTATTGGGGAATTATTTAAGTATAATAGTGTTAAATTTGAAATAGTATTAGATTTTGCTGAGCATGTAAATTCTTTTGATACCGTAAGAGTTATGGAAAACTGTTATAATTTCTATAATCAAAATAGGCATGGAATATTCCATGCAGATAATATGCCAGAAATGTCAAGAATAATAAATAAAATAGAAGCAGATAGGATTATTAGTACTGTCTGTAAATTGATTGAAGAAGGATCAAATGAAATCTAAATATTACCGAATCAACAAAGTTGATGATTCGACTGTTTTGATTTTATCTACAAGTTATCATAGTCCAACTGAACAACTTGATGCTATTGAAAAAGATTTATCAAAAAAAGGTTTTCATGGAAAAGTTCTTTTTGATTTGCTATTAACAAATGGTAATTCAACTCAACGATTTTTTGAAACATATTTTGAAAATAATACAATTAATAAATCATCATTTAAAAATATTCTTGAGCAAGCAGAAAAAGTAAGGACAATATCAAATAAATTTTATGTAAAACATTTCGATTTAATTGAGCATAGTGAAGTTCTATCAAAAGCAACAAAATTTCTCGTGAAACAAGGTAGAATTTAAATATTCTGTATATGAGAAATCTATTTTTTATCTTGATTGTTATCCTTCCTTTTATTGATGTAATGGCAATTGATAATAAGACAAATGACTTAATTTTTTCTAATACAAAACTGTATGAAAATCAATATGTATATCAAATATGTAAGCGATCTCTTGATATTGGGCTAAATAAAGAAGGGAATTCTAATTTCGATATATTTGACTTTGATTTTTTAGAAAAAGAAAATCTTAATACCCAGCATTTTCATTTTTTTAGAGAATCTAAGAATAGATTATCTTTTGGTTTTGATAATTACGATTATGATAATTTTATATATTTATTTCAAAATAAACATATTAATTATGATGAGTATATTCCAAAAGTAGGTGATCGATCATATATTGGTCAGGAATGCAATTTCAATAATTTTTCGAATTTTGGTTTTTTTGGTGACTCAAAAATTCATTGTAATGAAGAAAAAAATAATTATAATGTTTGTAGTACACAAACGTTTAATTATGATGAAATGCAAGCAGCTTTAGAAATATTAATGAGTGATTTTTTAAATAGAAAGTATGAATTGACAACATATAATTGTCAATCATTTACAAAAAATTTATTAAATGTTTTAAAAGCTGTTAAACAGCAAGGTGGACCTGTGTGTGTGATGGTAAGCTATCCTGAAAAATCTACTTTATCTCGTATTACTGATTCAATATTTAATAAATTACATAAAGATGACGACCAATGGAATTTTATGAATAACTCTATAAAATGGCAAAAACAAGATAAAAATCAATGTTCAATTTATCAATGAAAATGGTAGACTTTGGGATTATGTTTGAATTTCAAACGATTCTATGGACAGGGAAGATTTACTTCCCGTATCTCTCCGTTGGTTGAGCACTTAGTAGTATCATTTTATCCACATTATGGGCTTGTGAATCGAGTGCTAAGACACGTTCATGTGATCCGTCAAAGTGAACCGGTGGGTAAACCCCGACAGGAGAAGATTATTCAAATATGTCGGGATTTTTTCAAAAATTAAAATTTATATCCGAGCTGCAGCCAGATTTTAGTAACATCTTTAGTATACGTTGCCACATCACCACCATTATAGTAGGCGGCTTTGATAAGACCATTTAGACCTTTTACGCCCGGAATAGCGTTAGCGTATTGAAGATCCCATTCGCTTCCCAAATCACTTTTTCCACTCATAGCTACGTCGGTTTCATAATTATGGTAGCTCACAAGCGCATTGCCCAATCCCGCTGCACCATAACCGACACTCACAGAGGTATTGACGAGCCCCCCTGTCGGAGTAGCGAGAAATTTATCGGCTGTTCCGTTGAATTTATGAAGTGTTGCCAGTGGTGTTTGAAATTTGGTTTTTCCATCGCTCCCTGTTGTGCCGCTCAAAAACTCATATCCGGCACCCAGTGAAAGGCCCATCATACTTGCCGTAGCTTCGAGGTTATAGTAAGTAGCATCGTTTTTTCCTTCAACATTTGTTATCGTCGTATCAAAGGTCGAATCGGTTTGTTTTGCATACTCGGCGCGGTAACCGATTTTAGCTCCGATTGAGGATACATCACCGCTGAGGGCTACTCCATAGGTATCAGCTGCGAATTGAGCTTTTTCCAAAGAGAGCATATAATCATAGGCAGTGACTTTGAGCATATCATTGACTTTATAGGTTGCGTTGAGAAGAACCGATTCGCTGTCCCATGTTGGTTCGTCAAAGACCGTTGCATAGCTGTAGATATAGGCTCCATAGAGGTTCAATCCTGCGATGGAGGTATTCGTAACTGAGAGTGCATCCAAACTCTGCGGCATTTGTCTCCAGTCTACTGAGCCGATAAAGCGCTGATTATCGAGATTGGTGATTTGACGTCCTGCTTTGAGTGTTGTAGTCCCCATTTTATATTGAATGTACCCTTGCGTAAAGCGAGTTTGTTCCGGATCGGCAACAACATCGTAATTGGTAAGCTTCGTCGGTGAGAGGTCATTGTATTTGGTACCTCCGAGAGTTTGTACAGTGGTTCCATCCACTTTCATACTCAATCCATTCACTCCGAATAACGTCGTTTCAAGACCCAGTGTTGCTCTAAGGGTGTAAGCATTGGCTTGTTGCACTCCATTGTTCTCATCATCAACATTTTCATAACGAGCACGAAGTTCTCCGTTGTATTTGGTATTACTAAAGAGGCTAAAGCCATCATTAGCACTTAGTGTAGAAGGGGCAGTGGAAGCCAACGATAGGATAGTTGCGATTGATAGGGTGATTTTTTTCATCCGATTTTCCTTATGTTATTGTGTTATAGACCCTCTCGTCATGAGGGTATTTTTTAATACTATTCATCTTCTTTGGCAAATTTCGAGTATAAAAACTCGATAATCGCGCCGCGACATCTTAAGTATTCGGGATTATTCTGAAGTTCCAAACG